>VSDC01000158.1:0-5813 GCA_047459275.1 Gemmatimonadota bacterium | reverse complement strand
ACGAAGAGCTCGCCGCCGTCGGGCTCTCCACGGCCCGCTACGGCGTGCTCGCGCAACTCGCCGACGCCGGCGAGCCGCTCTCGCTCGGGGCCCTTGCCGAGCGGCTGAGCTGCGTGCGCTCCAACGTGACGCAGCTCGTCGACCGCCTCGAGACGGACGGGCTCGTGCGCCGCGTGCCGGACCCGACGGACCGCCGTTCGGTCCTCGCCGAGCTGACGCAGGCGGGTTGGGCGCGGGTAAAGGCGGGAGCGGCGAGGCTGGAAGCGGTGCAGGCGGAATTCGACACGTTGCTCGGGTGTACGGACCTGCCCGTGCTCGAGCGGATCCTGGCTTCGCTCGGCCAGAGGCGCTGATCGCGCCGGCCACGATAGAGAGGGGACCTCATGAGAGTCGAAATCTATTCCGACGTGGTGTGCCCGTGGTGCTACATCGGCGAGCGGCGGTTCGCCCGTGCGCTGGCCGCGTACGCCGGCGCGGACCGCGTCGACGTCGTCTTCAGGCCGTACCAATTGGACCCCAACGCGCCGGCGAAGGCGGTCCCGGTGAAGGAGTACCTGCGACGCCGTTTCGGCGGCCGCGTCGACGAGATGCTTGCCCGCGTCTCGGAGAACGCCCGGGGCGAGGGGATCGTGATGGACTGGGACCGGGCGCTCTCGGTGAACACGTTCACGGCGCACAGGCTGCTGCGGTTGGCGGAGCGGGAGTACGGGGCGCCGGTCCAGCGGGCGCTGGCAGAGAAGCTCTTCGCTTCCCACTTCTCCGAGGGCGGCGACGTCTCCGACCACGAGCTGCTGGCGTCGCTGGCGGAGTCGGTGGGGATGGACCCTGAGCGGGTGCGCACCTACCTGGCGACGGGCGAGGGGGAGGCGGAGACGCGGGCGGAGATCGAGGAGGCGCGCCGGCTCGGGATCACGGCGGTGCCGACGTTCGTCTTCGAGGGGGAGTGGGCGGTGCAAGGCGCACAGCCCGCGTCGGTCTTCCTCGGGGCGCTGGAGGAGGTCGCGGCGGAGATCGGTGAAGAACGCGCCTCCGGCGGCGACGGGGGCGACGCCCCGGCCGCATGCACCGACGGGAGCTGCGAGCTGTGAGGTTGGCGACGTCGCTTTCCATCCTCGACCTGGCCCCGATCGGAACCGGCTCGTCGTCGACGCTGGCGCTGCGCAACTCGGTCGAGCTGGCGCGGCTGGTGGAGCGGCTGGGGTACACGCGCTTCTGGCTCGCCGAGCACCACGGGATGCCGAGCATCGCGAGTTCGTCGCCGGAGGTTGTGATCGCGCACGTGGCGGCGGCGACGGAGCGGATCCGCGTCGGCTCGGGCGGGATCATGCTACCGAACCACGCGCCGCTCCGCATCGCGGAGGCGTTCCACACGCTGGAGGCGCTCTACCCCGGCCGCATCGACCTGGGGATCGGCCGGGCGCCGGGGACCGACCCGGTGACCTCGAGCGCGCTGCGCCCCTTCGATCCGGAGCAGTTCCCGGCGCAGGTCGTGGAGCTGCTCAATCTGTCCCGGCGCGCGTTCCCCGAGGACCACCCCTTCCACAAGGTGCGGGTCGTGCCGGACGACGTGCGGCTTCCGCCCGTCTGGATCCTCGGCTCGAGCGGCGCGACTGCGCGCTTCGCAGGCTCGCTCGGACTGGGTTACGGCTTCGCCAGCCACTTCAGCCCGACGCCGGCCCGCCCGGCCATTGACGCGTACCGGGAGGCGTTCCGGCCGTCGGAGTGGTTCGAGCGGCCACACGTGATCGTGGCGGTGTCGGTGTTCTGCGCGGAGACGGACGAGCGCGCGGATTACCTGGCCCGGAGCATGGACCTCGCCTGGGTCCGGCTCCGGCGCGGCGAGTTCGGCCGGCTGCCCAGCCCCGAAGAGGCGCTCGCCTACGACTACACCCCTTACGACCTGGCCGTCGTCCGCAAGCAGCGCGAGCTCGCGATCGTCGGATCGCCGGAGCGGGTGCGGGAGCGGATCGAGGCGGTGATCCGCGAGACCGGCGCGGACGAGATCATGATCTCGTCCATGATCCACGACCACGAGGCGCGCATGCGCTCGTACGAGCTGGTGGCGGAGGCGATGGGGTGAGTCGCAAACCACACCCCCTTCATGGGGTGCGTTGCGCGTCCTGATCGCCAAGGGAATCGAGGTCCCAGGTCCTGCACCCGCGGGCGTTCTAACCGGTGAGGAGGACGTAATCATGGCGAGAGGGAACGGTATCTTTCGGAGCTGGTGCTCCGGCGGGCGGCGCGCCGTACGGAGGGGGACGGTTCCTTGGATTCGTTCGCTCGTTGCCGCACTGCTCATCCCCCTGGAGCCGAACTTCGCGGCCGGTCAGGAGCCCACGAACAACAGCTCTCGTGTACGGGCCACGGTCGTCGTCGCATACGAGGGGATCGATACCATCCCGATCCCGGTCCTGGTCGAGCGGTATCGCAGGGAGCTCGAGGCCTCAGAGGACCTCACGAGTGAGACGCGCCGCATCCTCTTCTCGATGCTCACGGGGTACAGCGTGCAGGTCGAGCCCAATCGTTTTGAAGAGCTGGTCGCGGCGCTCGAAGCGATCGTCCGGGGCGAGGATGTCGACTCGGAGGTGAGGAGCGATGCGGCGTCGTTGCTAGCCGTGGCCGCAGAAGCGGATCTCCCGAAGCCACGCCCTGAGCTGACGGAGTTGATTCTTCGGCTGTACCCCGATGTCGACGACGAGCTCGTCCGTCGCTACCTCATGTCGAGCATGGCGCAGCTGGCCGACCGCGACCGTGCGCTGGCCTTCTTGCGGAAGATCGCCGAGCAGGAGAAAGACTCCTTCCCCGACGAGGCGTGCAAGGCGATACGCGTCCTCCTGGCCGCCGGGCCAGATGGCCCGCGCATCATCCGCGAGATCCGTGACGCGAAATCGGCTCGCAACGAAGGGATCCAGAGGGTCGTGGACTTCCTGGTCGAGGACGGATTCAAGGTCTGGCCTCCGTGCTGAGCCGGGCGCGGCGACCGGAGCAGCGCCTGCCGCTGGTCCGGCGCCCATTCGGCCAGTACCCCGCCGAACCGTGTCCGGCGCGCCGCGGCGAGCCGGGGGAGCGCGCCGTTCCCGGCTTTCGTGACCACGCACTGGCGAGTGGCTTCTCCGTCTTCGGCCTCGAGGACGAGCCCGCGGTCTCGGAGCTCGGCCGCCGCTTCCCCGAGCCGTGCGGGGTCGATCCGGAAGCGGCGGGGTAGCGTCTCGAGGTCGGAGCCGGGCTCCCGGTGGAGGCGGACCAAGAGCCACGCCGCGAGCGGCGAGGGGTCGACACGGGCGTTCCCGACGACCGCGTGGATGTACTCCCGTACGAGGTCGCGGTCGGCGCGGTGGGCGGTCAGCCCCACGGCGAAGATTGCGCCGAACGCTGCCGTGCCGAGCGAGCCACCGATCAGCCGGCAGAGCGTCGCGCCTGAGGTCGCCACGCCCAGGTCGCCATAGGCGACGCCGTTCTGCATGGCGATCACGAGGACCTGCATGACCATCCCCATCCCGAGTCCGAGGACGAGCATCCCGACGGATGCGTCGAGGATCGTCGTCTCCGCTATCGTTCACAGCTTTACCCGCCGAAGCAACTGCGCATTCACCGCCACGATCACCGTGCTGACCGACATGAGGATCGCGCCGAAGGCCGGGGGCAGCAGAATGCCCGCGTCGGCGAGAACACCGGCGGCGAGCGGGATGGCGAAGATGTTGTAGCCCGCGGCCCACCAGAGGTTCTGCAACATCTTCCGGTGCGTCGCGCGGCTCAGCTCGAGGATGCGGGGGACGTCTCGCGGGTCGCTGCGGACCAGGACGACGTCGCCGGCTTCGACCGCGACGTCGGTCCCCGCGCCGATCGCGATCCCGACGTCCGCGGCGAGGAGCGCGGGCGCGTCGTTGACGCCGTCGCCGACCATGGCGACCCGCCGCCCTTCTGCGCGCAGCTTCCGAATCTGTTCGACCTTCTGTTCCGGGAGCACCTCCGCCAGCACCTCGTCGATCTCCAGCTCCGCGGCGACCGCCTCGGCCACCGGCCGGGCGTCGCCGGTGAGCATGACGACTTCAACGCCCATCTCGTGGAGCCGCCGCACCGCGTTGTACGACTCCGGCCGGACCTGGTCGGCGACGGCGAGGACGGCGAGGACCTCGTCGCCTTCCAGCAGGACCACGGCG
The DNA here is from genome assembly GCA_047459275.1 of Gemmatimonadota bacterium. Classification (GTDB taxonomy): domain Bacteria; phylum Gemmatimonadota; class Gemmatimonadetes; order Longimicrobiales; family RSA9; genus CALBZE01. The sequence goes on along the minus strand of VSDC01000158.1, from coordinate 1,653 downwards.
GTCTGACCTCTGGCGGAAGCGCGATCGTACATCGCCATCAGCTCTGGTGGCAAGACGGCGCCGCGCCGCCGGAGGAGCGCCGGCCCGCCGACGGCCAGCTCCCGACCGTCGACGCGCGCGCGCACGCCTTGCCCCGGGATCGCCTCAAAGTTGCGCGCCGGGGGGATCTCGAGCCCGGATTCCTCGGCGCTGCGCACGATCGCCCGCGCGATCGGGTGCTCGCTGTCGCGCTCGACGGCCGCGGCGAGGGCGAGGGCGTTGGGCTGTCGGGCGGGCCGCCCGACCGGCGCCGTGCTCCCGTCCGCCGCGCTCCCGTCCGCTGCCCGCCGGTGCCGGTCGCGGTCGGTCGTCCGGTCCGACTCTGCCATTTCCACGACCCGGAACTCCCCCAGCGTGAGCGTCCCGGTCTTGTCGAAGACGACGGTGTCGACCTCCCGCGCCAGCTCGAGCCCGCGACGGTCGCGGACGAGCAGTCCGTTCCTCGCGCCGAGGGTGGTCGAGATCGCGACGACGAGGGGGATCGCGAGGCCGAGCGCGTGCGGGCATGCGATGACCAGCACGGTGACGACGCGCTCGATCGTGAACCCCGGCGACGCGCCCGCCGCGAGCCAGGCGACGAACGTGGCCGAGCCCGCGCCGATGGCCGCGAGCGTGAGCCCGAACGCCGCCCGGTCGGCCAGTGTCTGTGCCCGGGAGCGCGACGCCTGCGCCTCCGCCACGAGGCGCATGATCCCCGCGAGCGCCGTCCGTTCGCCGGTCTTCGTGATCGCGACCCGGAGCGAGCCCGCGCCGTTCACCGTCCCGCCGACGACCTCGTCGCCTTCACGCTTTTCCACGGGCCGGGACTCGCCCGTGAGCATCGACTCGTCGACCGTGCTCGAGCCCTCGCGTACGACGCCGTCGGCCGGGATCTTCGCGCCCGGGCGCACCAGCACCTGGTCACCCTCGCGAAGAGCGTCCAACGGGACCTCCTCGGTGCGGCCGCCGTCGACGATGCGCGTGGCCGTCGAGGGGAGGAGCTTCGCGAGTTCCCGGAGCGCGCCGCTCGCCTGCCGGACCGAGCGCATCTCGATCCAGTGCCCGAGGAGCATGACGGTGATCAGCGTCGAGAGCTCCCACCACAGCGGCATCCCCTGGAACCCGAGGGTGACCGCCGCGCTGAACAGGAATGCGACGCCGATCGCGAGGGTGATCAGCGTCATCATCCCCGGCCGCCGGCGCTTCAGCTCGTCGACCGCGCCCCGGCCGAAGACCCTCCCGCCGTAGACGAAGACCGCGGTCCCGAACAGCGCGGGGATCCAGGCCGAGCCGGGGAACGCCGGCGCGCTGTACCCGAACCAGCCCTGGAGCAGATCGCTCCAGATCAGCGTCGGGATCGTGAGGAAGAGCGAAACCCAGAACCGGCGTCGGAACTGCTCGACGTGGTCGGCGTGCCGGGCGTGGTTGGCGCCGTGGATGTGGTCGGTGCCGTGGGCCTGGTTGGCGCCGTGGATGTGGTGGGCGCCTCCCCCCTTTTTGTGCTCCATCGGCTGCGGTGGTTTCGCAGGTAGTGCGCCAGGGGAGGGAGTCTGGCCCCCCGCAGCCGCCGCGCCGGGGCGTAGGGCGTAGGGCTTAGGGCGTAGGGCGTAGGGCGTAGGGCTTAGGGCTTAGGGC
>VSDC01000157.1:0-5829 GCA_047459275.1 Gemmatimonadota bacterium | reverse complement strand
CGCCCGGCTCAACCGCCGCAAGATCGACCTCATCCCCCTGGCCGAGTGGGCGGACCCGCCCAAATCCGAGATCGGAGCGCTCTACCGCGCCGTCCAGTCTCGCCTGGTCAATGCCGGCTACACCGGCGGCCTCGCCGAGGCGTTCCGCCTGGCCCGCGAGACCGCCGCCCGGCACGGCCTCCAGGACCCGCGCATCACCAGCGACGTCAAGCACATCGAGATCGGCCTCACCGACAAGTCCGATTCCGTGGACTGGCTCATGCGCGAGCTCGCACCCAAGCACGGGATCACGCCGGAAGAGGTCCTGATCGGCGGCGACGAGTTCGGCGACGTCGCCGGGTTCGAGGGGAGCGACGCCCGCATGCTCACGCCCTCGGCCCGCGGCGCCACCTTCGTCTCCGTCGGGCCGGAGCCGGGCGGCGCGCCGCCCGAGGTGATCCACCTGGGTGGCGGCCCGGAGCGCTTCGTCCAGCTCCTCGAGGCCCAGGCGCAGCTCCACGAGCGCCGCGCGGCGGACGGAGACGACATCGCCGACACGGCCGAAAGCGCCCCCGACACGCCGTCCCCCCACACGGCGGATCGAATCGCCTCCGCACTGCCCATCGCGCCGACCTCCGATCCCCGCTGGCGCATCGTGGATGAGGGACTCAACATCGCCCGCGAGCACGAGATCGAGTCGATCTTCGCCATCTCCAACGGCTACCTCGGGACGCGCGGGTCCCTGGCCGAGGCCAACCCGTTCTCGACGCCGGCCACCCTCATCGCCGGCGTCTACGACGTCGAGGAGCACTCGCCCGACGTCCCCGAGCTGGTCATCATGCCCGACGGGATGCGGCTGTGCGCCTTCGTCGACGGCCAGCCGTTCGAGCCGGGCCGGGGCGAGATCCTCGAGCATCGCCGCATCCTCGACATGCGACATGGGCTCTTCTGGCGCGAGTGGCGACACCGCGACCCCGAGGGGCGCATCTTCCGGCTGCGCGCGCTGCGACTGGCCTCCATGGCCGATCGCCACGCCCTCGTCCACTCGGTGGCCTTCACGCCCGAGAACTTCGCCGGACGCATCACCCTCGAGACGCGGATCGAGCCGCCGCCGCGCCACGAGACGCTCCCGGGCGTGCGCGCCGTGCGGGTGCAACCGAAGGCGCGCGGCCCAGCAGAAACTCCGCACGGGCATCAAGCGGCGCCCGCCGAAGCTCCGGCGGCCGACGCCGTGGCCGACCGGGCTTCGCCCCCCGACCCGCCGGCCGACGCCCAGGCTCCGACCAACGAGGCCGCGAAGCCCGAAGACCCGCGCAACCGCGCGACCGCGCCCATCGCCCTCACGCTCCGCACCCCGACGACCGGGACGACCGTCGCCTTCGCCTCGACCGCGACGCTCCGCCCCGAGGGATCGGCCCGGTCGGTCCAGGAGCACCCCGGCGATGACGGCCGCCTCATCCAGCGCATCCACGTGGAGGTCGAGATCGGCGGCATCTACCGCCTCGACCGCTACGTGTCCGTCTTCACCTCCCGAGACACGGGCCGCCCGGCCGAGGCCGCCGCCCGACACCTCGCGACGCTCCGGCGCCGCGGCGCGGACGCGCTCATCGCCGACCACGTCGCCGCGTGGAAGGAGCGCTGGCACGCCGCCGACGTCGAGATCGACGGCGACGACGGCGCGCAGCGCGCGATCCGCTTCGCCTGCTACCACCTGATCGCGGCGGCGAACCCGGAGGACGAGCGCGTCTCCGTCCCCGCCCGCGCCCTCACGGGGCCTTCGTATTCCGGGCACGTGTTCTGGGACACCGAGATCTACATGCTCCCGTTCTACGTCCACACGCACCCGGAAACCGCCCGCGCGCTCCTGATGTACCGCTGGCACACGCTCCCGGCCGCGCGGGAGAAAGCCCGAGCCCACGGATGCGACGGCGCGTTCTACGCCTGGGAGTCCGCCGCCGATGGCGCCGAGACCACGCCGCGCCGCGTCCTCGCGCCGGATGGCAAGATCGTCACGATCCGCACCGGCGAAATCGAGACGCACATCAGCGCCGACGTCGCCTACGGCGTCTGGCGCTACTGGCACGCAACCCGCGACGACGCGTTCCTCCTCGACGCGGGCGCCGAGATCCTCATCGAGACCGCTCGGTTCTGGGCGAGCCGCGGCCGCATCGAGGACGACGGCCGATATCACATCCGCCACGTCATCGGCCCGGACGAGTACCACGAGGACGTCGACGACAACGCGTACACCAACGGCATGGCCGCCTGGAACCTCCAGTGCGCCGCGCACACCGCCGCGCTCCTCGCCCGGCGCTGGCCCGGCCGCTGGGACGAGCTCCGGCGCAAGATCCACCTCGAGCCCGACGAGCCGGCCGAGTGGCGGCGCATGGCCGCGGCCATGTACCTCCCCATCGACCCGCGCACCGGCCTGATCGAGCAGTTCCAGGGCTTCTTCGACCTCGAGGAGGTCGATCTCGCGGAGTTCGAGCCGCGGACCGCGCCCATCGACGTGATCCTCGGACGAGAGCGGACCCGGCGCTCCCAGGTGCTGAAGCAGCCGGACGTGCTCATGCTGATCGCCCTGCTCTGGGACCGGTTTCCGGCTCGCGTCCGAGAGGCGAACTTCCGCTACTACGACCAGCGGACCGCCCACGGCAGCTCGCTCAGCCCCTCGATCCACGCGCTCCTCGCCGCCCGCCTCGGGGACCTCGCGACCGCCGAGCGCTACTTCCGTCAGTCGGCCGAGATCGACCTCGCCGACAACATGGGGAACGCCGCCGGCGGCGTGCATGCCGCGGCGCTCGGCGGCCTCTGGCAAGCCGTCGTGTTCGGCTTCGCCGGCGCCCGCTTCGTCGGCAGCCGGCCCTCGTTCGATCCGCATCTCCCCGCCGGGTGGCGCGCCCTGCGCTTCCGGGTCCGGTGGCGCGGCGTGACCTACCGCGTCGCCATCGAGGCCGGCGGCGCCGTATCGTGTGAACCCGAACCCGAGGACCGAACGGAGTGAAACCGTGCCCACCATCCTCGTGCCGCTCGACGGCTCGCCTCACGCCACCGTCGCGTTGCCCGTCGCTCAGACGCTCGCGCACCTCCTCGAGGGCACGATCCACGTCCTTCACGTGACGCGGCGCGCTACGCCTCCCCACGAGCTGCTCCGCGACCTCGGCCTCTCACCCGAAGAGCTCCGCGGCACCATCCTCGACGTGCCGGCGGGGTCCGCCGCGCCCGCCATCGTCGCCGCCGCCGAGGCCGCCGAGGACCCCACCATCGTCCTCTGCACCCACACGGGGATGGACAAACCGTTCGGCACGCTGGGCCACGTCGCCGAGGAGGTGCTCTACTCCACCCGTGCACCGCTCGTCCTCGTCCAGCCCGAGCGCGGGCACCGGCCCTGGGTCGTCGACCACATCCTCCTCCCGCACGACGGATCGCCGACCACCGCGGAAGGCTTCCGGCCCGCTTCGCGCCTCGCGCTCCGCGCCCGCGCGGAGCTGCTCGTGCTCCACGTCGCCGAGACGGGCGCGCGGCCGCCCGAGCCCGGCACCTTCACCCTCCCGCGCTACGTGGACCAGCCCCAGCACGAATGGCCGAGCTGGGCGGCCGAATTCCTGGAACGCGTCTGCCAGCTCGGCGGCATCCCCGAGGAGCTCGAGCTGCGGCTCCAGGTCGCCACCGGCGAGCCGGGCGAAGAGATCGTCCGGACGGCCCGGGAACGGGGCTCCGACCTCATCGTCGTCGTCTGGCGCGGGCGCCCGGAACCCGGACGCGCGCGCACCACCCGGACCATCATCCACCGGGCGCCCTGCCCCGTCCTCGTCTACCGCATAAGCGAATGAACCGGCCCGGGACTTCGCACCCGACCCGCGCCCGTCCATCCGCGCGCCCTCGTGTCGCCGCCCCAAGGGGAACGTCCCCGACCCAGCCGGCCCTCTGTAGGGATTTTCCCTACACACGGGTAGCTCCATGCCCGACAGACAAAACTCGCGTTGTGGTGTACGATGGAACGGATGAACATGAGTGGTCGCCCTGCGCGCGGCCGAAGCGACGGCCCCCGACCCGGGCGACACCGGGGCGGGGGCGGGATGCCCCGCGCGTGAGCGCCGCGAGCGCGCCCGGACCAGACCCACCGGGACCGAGGGGGAGATGAGCACGGAACCGAACGCCGCCGTCGGAGCACGCGATGCCGGCGCGGGATCGGCCCCATCGAGCGGCAGACCCCGGCGCCTGGGGCCGATCGTGCCCAGGTCCGCCCAGGTCCGGCGCGGCTGGAAGTGGCTCGCCCCCTTGCTGCGGGTCCCGCTCTTCTACAAGATCCTCCTCGCCAACGCGGTGCTGATCGCGATCGTCGCGGTGCTCGGCCCCGTGCTCGCCGTGCGCATCGTCACGAACGTCCCCGCGATCGATCCGGAGCTGGCGCTGATCCTGATCGCCGTCGGGGGGGTCGTGGTGAGCGTGCTGGTCAACGCGGTGATCCTGCGCGTCGCGCTCTCGCCCCTCGCCGCGCTCGAGCGCACGGCCGAGCGCGTGCAGGCCGGGAACCTCGACGCCAGGGCGCCTCTCTCGCCCGTCGCCGACCGCAACCTCGAGCGGCTGGTCGTGACCTTCAACAGCATGCTGGAGAGCAGTGCGGGGTATCGCCGGCGGCTGCGGGAGATCGCGGCTCACGCCCTCGGCGCGGCGGAGGAGGAGCGCAAGCGCATCGCCCGCGAGCTGCACGACGGGATCGCCCAGTCGCTCGCGGCGCTCCGTGTCCGGCTCCGGCTCGCCCGCGCCGCGCGGTCCGACGAGGAGCGCCTCGATCACCTCGACGAGATCAGTGAGGCGCTCGGCGCCGCGACCGAGGAGGTCCGCCGCATCGCCCGCGGGTTGCGCCCGCCGGCGCTCGACATGCTCGGCCTCACGCCGGCCATCGAGTCCCACGCGCGCACCCTCTCGGAGGCGACGGGGATCGCCATCGAATGCGACCTCGCGCCCGTCGGCGGGCGACTCACGCCCGAGGCCGAGCTCGCGCTCTACCGGGTCTTCCAGGAGGCGCTCTCCAACGTGGTCCGCCACTCGCACGCGAGCCGCGTCGAGCTCCGGATGCGCGTGAGGCCCGGGTTCATCGAGGCCAGCATCCGGGACAACGGCCGCGGATTCGACGTCGCCGAGGCAATGGCCGAGAACGGCCGCGGACTCGGCCTCTTCGGCATGAAAGAACGCGCCTCCTACGTCGGAGGACGCGTCGACATCGAAAGCCGGCCCGGCGCCGGTACCAAGATCACCGTCGTCATACCCACTACGGAGACGCAGCAGTATGCCTGACCCGATCCGCATCCTCCTGGCCGACGACCACGTCGTCCTGCGAGCCGGGCTCCGCGCCCTCCTCGATGCCGAGGAGGACATGGTCGTCGTCGGCGAGGCGGGCACGGGCGAGGAGGCGATCGACGCCGTCGAGAGGCTGAACCCCGACGTCGTCGTCATGGACCTCTCCATGCCGGGCATGGGCGGCCTCGAGGCGACGCGCCGGATCGCCGCGCTCGGAAAGGACACCCGCGTCCTCGTCCTCACCATGCACGCCGAGGAGGAGTACCTCCTCGCCGTCCTCGAGGCCGGCGGCATGGGGTACGTCAAGAAGACCAGCGCGGACGAGGACCTGACCAACGCGATCCGCACCGTCGCCCGGGGCGAGGTGTTCCTCTACCCGAGCGCCGCGAAGCTGCTGCTCCAGGGCTTCCGCGTCCGCGGCGAGCCCTCCGAGCCGGACCCGCTCGCCCAGCTCAGCGAGCGCGAGCGCGAGGTCCTGGCCTACACCGCCGAGGGCTACAGCTCCAGCGAGATCGGCGAGAAGCTCTTCATCAGCCCCAAGACCGT
>VSDC01000156.1:0-5852 GCA_047459275.1 Gemmatimonadota bacterium | reverse complement strand
TCGTTCAGCACCGTGACGTTCTCGCTCTGCAGCCCTTCCACGCTGCTCGCGACCAGGAAGCGGATCGCTTCCACCATCTCCTGGGACGCCTCCGCGCCGGGTCGCAGCTTCAGGAACACGGAGGCCTCGGCCGGGCGCTCCGCTCGCCGGAACACGCGACTCTCGGCCATCGCAAGGTGCACCTGAGCCGCCTCGATGCCGCGTATCTGGGAGATGGTGCGCTCCAGCTCACCCTCGATCGCGCGGCGGTAGTTGACCCGCTGAGTGAAGTCCGTCATCCCCCACGCCGGCTGGTCGAACAGCTCGAAGCCGGGGCGCGAGCGGGTCGGCAGCCCCACGCGGGCGAGGAGGACGCGGGCGCGGGCGTAGTCGTCTTCCGCCACGTACAGCTCCGAGCCACCCCGCTCCAGGCGGTACGCTATCCCGGCTTCGTCGAGCCGCGCGGTGACGTCTCCCACCACGTCCAGCGAGAGGCCGGTGTAGAGCGGCACCCAGTTCGGCGCCGTCGCCCAGTGGGCGAAGGCCCAGATCGCCACGAGCGACCCGACGCCCACCAGAACCAGGACCAGGGCGCGCCGTCGGCCCAGCCGATCGATGATGTCCTGCACGATGGGTGGCATAGCCGATCAACGCTCCCCGATCACGCCTGCATCGACACGACCGTGCGGTACGCCTCGGTCAGCTTGTTCCGGATCTCGATCAATAGCTCGAGGGCGATCCCGGCCTCTTCGGTCGCGGCCATGACCGCGTGGAGGTCGACGTGCTCGCCGCGGACGAAGCGGGCGATGATCTCCCGCGCGTCGTCCTGGAGCTGCTGCACGTCGCCCAGCGCACGCTTCAGCGTGTCCGCGAACGACTCGCCGCCGCGCGTCCGGGTCAGACCGTCGACCGGGATCCCGCGACGCTCGCCGATCCCGCCGATCCCCTGCGCTCCGATCCCGCCGATCGACAAAGCCATGGCTCAAACCCTCACGTCCAGACGGCCGCCGCGCACCGGCGGCATCGTGGGCTTCGCCTCGACGCCCGGCCGGTACGTGAGCGGTCCCATCGAGTGCGCCTTCGCGTAGAAGGCCCGCTCTTCCGTGGTCAGCACGCTCCAGAGCACCGGGTCCATCCCCGGCGGCGGCGCGTCGGAGATCGTCCCCGCCGCGGCCGGGCGCTGCTCCGCCCGTGCGACGGCGGCCTCGTTCGCGACGCCCGCACCACGCACCGCGGGATCGGCTGCACCGCGCCCGATCCCCTCGAAGCCGTAACCGATCCCGCCTGCGCCTGTCGCGACGCCGTTGACACCCATTTCGTCCTGCTCCTCAGATGTCGATCGCCCGCTTCAACATCGCCTTGACCGCCTGGAACACGGTGGCGTTCGCCTCGTAGACCCGCCTGGCTTCCAGCAGGTCGATCATTTCCTCGGTGATCCTCACGTTCGGGTACCGGACGTAGCCGGCCTCGTCCGCGTCGGGATGGCCGGGGTCGTAGACCAGCGGACCCTCGGACGCGTCCTCGGCCACGCCCGCGACCCTCACGCCTCCCGCCTCCACCGGCGGCTCGAACACGCCTGGAATCGAAACCCGCGGCGGCTCCACCTCCGGCCCGACGATCGGCGGCACGCCGGGCGCCGTGACGACCACCGGCCCGCTCCGAACCACCGCGCCGGGCACTGCGCCGGACACCGTGGCGGACACGCCATCGACCTGGAACGGCTTCGCCTCGAGCTGCACGACCCTGCGACGGTACGGTCCGCCCTCGGGCGTCCGCGTCGTCTCCGCGTTCGCCACGTTGTGCGCGATCGTCTCGATCCGCTGCCGCTGCGCCGACAGGCCGCTCGCCGAGATCGCCAGCCCGCGGAACAGCGGCCGCATGATCGACCCGAAGCGCACGCCGTCGATCGGCACGATCAGCCCCCTCTCACGCTCGCGCGCACCTGCTCGTAGACCCGCTGCAGCAGGCGCGACATGGCGTCATACCGGATCTGCTCGTCGGCCAGCGCGACCATCTCCGCCTCCAGGTCCACCCCCAATGCGCCGCCGGCCACGCCATCCAGCACCGCGGCGAAGTGGTCGAACCCCGGCGTCGAAGCGTTCGCCACCCGATGCGCGATCGCCTCGGTCCGGCGCATGGACACGTCGAGCCCGCCTTTCAGCGTGTCGACGCTCGTCGACCTGCCGATCAACCCGTGGAGCATGGCGTCATCGCCTCCGCGCGTGGGTTCGTGAAATGCCGCCCCACGCAAAGGCAAGCTCCATTCCACTCGCGCGATGGATCTCGCACGGCGGCGGAGCCAAGCGGCACCGATCGCGCAAGTCGTTACAGAGACGGTTGTTACGGAATCAGGAGAGCACCTGGGTGAGACGCGGGCGCGGGCCGTATGGACACGACCGCGCCCGATTCGGTCCGGCACAGGCGGCAAAGGCGTCCGCCTCCGGGCGGAAGATTGTGCCGCCCGCGCCCGCGGCGAGCTCGGCCCGCCGGTCAGTTCGCCAGCGGATCCGCAGGCTTGGCGTTAAGCTTGTTACGAAGCGTCCGCACGCTGATGCCGAGGAGCTCGGCGGCCCGGGTGCGGTTCTGGCCCGTCGCCTCGAGGGCGCGCTGGATCAGGATCTTCTCGGCTTCGACGAGGTTGAGCGTGTTGAGCACGACCGCGCCCTCCTGTACCGCGGCCGCGGGTGCCGCCGTCGCGTGCGGCTCCTTCCCGTTCGGCGACGGACCCACGCGCGCCAGGCCGAAGCGTTCCTGGTCGAACGCGGAGGGTCTGAGGACGGGGTCGGGGCTCAGGATCATCGCCCGCTCGATGGTGTGCGCGAGCTCCCGCACGTTGCCCGGCCAGGAGTAGGCCTGGAGCATCTCGATGGTCTCCGGCGCGATCCCGTGGAACTCCTTGCCGAGCTCGCGAGCCACGCGCTGCGCGAAGCGATGGGCGAGGAGCGGGATGTCTTCGCGCCGCTCCCGCAGCGGCGCCACCGAGATCGGCACGACGCTGAGCCGGTAGAAGAGGTCCTCCCGGAAGTTGCCGGCCTGGACCTCGGCCGCGAGGTCGCGGTTGGTCGTAGCGATGATGCGGACGTCGACACGGATGGGCGTCGTGCCGCCGACGCGCTCGAACTCCTGCTCCTGGAGAACCCGGAGCAGCTTGGCCTGGAGGTCGAGGCGCATCTCCGAGATCTCGTCCAGCAGGAGCGTGCCCCGGTGCGCCCGCTCGAACGCCCCCTTCACCTGTTTGATCGCGCCCGTGAATGCCCCCTTCTCGTGGCCGAAGAGGATGCTCTCGACGAGCTGGTCCGGGATCGCTGCGCAGTTGACGGAGATGAACGGACCGTCGCGACGGTCGCTCGCATTGTGGATCGCGCGCGCGAGGAGCTCCTTTCCGGTTCCGGATTCGCCCTGGAGGAGTACGGTCGCGCGGGTGCGCGCGACCATGGCGACAGTCTCGAGGATGCGCTTGAACACGGGGCTCTCGCCGATCAGCTCGCGCTCAGTCCGCAACTGGCTGACCTCTTCGCGAAGCGCGGCGTTCTCCCGGCGCAGGCGGCTGAATTCCAGCGCCTGGTCGACGACCAGCTCGAGCTGCTCGGCGCGTACCGGTTTGGTGAGATAGTCGATCGCGCCCGCCTTGATCGACGCCACGGCGTGCTCGATGGTCGCGTACCCCGTCAGCATGACGAGCGGAATGTCGTACCCCTGCTGCGAGAGCCGGTCGAGGAACTCCAGCCCTGTCGCATCGGGCATCCGGTAATCCGATATGATCAGGTCCACGCCGCCGCGGCTGAGGACGTTGAATGCCGCCTCCACGTTGTAGACACCGATCGCCTGGTGTCCGGCGCGCTGGAGCAGCGTCTTCAGGACCTGCACAACGGGGGGCTCATCGTCGACGCAAAGGATCGTTGCCATCGTTCTCCGGGGATCGAGGGATCAACACAACGACGGTGGACCGCGACGCTCGGGCGGTCGACGTTCATCCTCGAGGGTGCCGCCTCGGCGTCGTACTCAACTTTCTCGAGTCAGGCGACGATACTGCAGCAAGAGACCCGACCCGGCAGCCACAGGGCTTCCGGGCGTCGAAACCCAACGGCGGCGGCGATGTTGAGGATCACCAACAGCCTGCTCCAACGCCAGACTCTGACGGACTATCAGTCCGCGCTTCGCTCCATCTACGAGGCGCAACGGCAAGTCGTCTCGGGAACGCGCATTCACCGCCCGTCGGACGACGCGGTCGCCGCGGGCGCCGTGATTCGCACGGACGGTCAGATCCGCGCGATCGAGCAGTACCGGCGCAACATCGGCGCCGCCCGGACCCGCCTCTCTACAGAAGAGACGGTCCTCGACGGGCTGACCAACCTGCTCGCCCGCGCGAAGGAGCTCGCCGTCGCCAACGCCACCGGCACCGCGAACGAAGCCACGCGTGCCGCCGCGAAGGCCGAGGTCGAACAGATCTTAGCCGAGGCGGTCCGCCTGGGCAACACGAAGGTCGCCGGGAGCTACCTCTTCGGAGGTGTGTACAGCGACCGCAAGCCGTTCGACGCCTCGGGCGCCATCGATCCCGACTACCCGCCGCGCGACGAGACCGGCCGGCAGGTCGAGATCTCGAGCGGCAGCCTCGTCGCCACCCAGCACGACGGCGAGACGGTCTTCCTCCAGAGCGGCGTCTTCGCCGCGCTCCGCGAGCTCGCCGACGCGCTCGGGGCTGACGATCAGGGCGCCATCGCCGATTCCATCGCGTCGATCGACCGGGCCTTCTCCGCGATCCAGGACCTCCTCGCCGAGGTCGGCGCGCGCCAGAACGCGCTGGACCTGGCGGAGGCGAACCTCGAGGCGTGGGACGTACAGCTCAAGACCTTCCGGTCCGACCTCTCCGAAGTCGAGCTGGAGGATGCACTGACCCGGCTGATCCATCGTCAGACAGCGTATCAGGCCGCCCTGGCCGCGAACGCTCGTATCCTTCAGACCTCGCTAACGGACTACCTGTGATGATGAACGCCACCGCAACCGCAGTCCAGCGCACCACTTCCGTCGAGACGTACGCGAGCGGCGACGGGAACGAGCACCGGGGAATCCGGCGCCTGGTTCACTTCCGCCACGGGCTCTTCGGATTCCCGGAGCACCGGCAGTTCGTTCTCCGTTCGACGGATCACGAAGGGCTCTACTGGCTCCAGTCGGCCGAGGACGACGCGCTCGCGTTCCTCCTCGCCGACCCCTTCGTCTACGTCCGCGATTACGTCGTCGAGCTTCACGACTCCGAAGTCGCAGAGCTCGAGACAACGGCCGCCTCGGATCTCGTCATCCTCGCCATCGTTACCCTCCCCCGCACGGCCGGCGGGTCGTGCACCCTCAACCTCCAGGGTCCCCTCGCCATCGACCTGCGGACAGGGCGCGCGAAGCAGGTCATCCTCCCCGATTCCGAGTACGGCCTGCGCCACCCCGTCGACCTGGCCCGCCGCGTCGACGCCTGAACCGCGGCGGGCCAGGTCCTATCGGTGGGGCTCCCGGGGGACGGACACGGCGGGCAACCCAGACCCGTCCGCCGACACGGGTCCGTCCACCGCCGTTGGCCCGCACCGACCGACACGGACCCGCGCAATGACATAAATATGCCGTCTGACAATTCCCTGGCTCTTCCCTGAGTCTCCTCTGGCGTGTAATCAGTCCCGCGAGGCGACCTCTTCCAGCCGATCGAGCAGCACCTGGAAGTCGAACGGCTTCCTGATCACCGGACAACCGGTCTCCGCGCCGATCTCTTCCACGGATGCGCGGGACGGGCCGCCCGTCAGGATAACGGTGCGGCGGAGAAGGTGGGGAAAATCTCGGGCCAGTTCCCGGAGGAGCCAGTAGCCTGTGCCGTCCTTCATCTTCAGGTCGGC
>VSDC01000155.1:0-5858 GCA_047459275.1 Gemmatimonadota bacterium | reverse complement strand
GTGAACGGGGTGCTGCTGCGGCCGCTCCCATACCCGGATCCCGAGCGGGTGGTCTACATCGGGTGGGATTACGGCTCGTTCACGAGCGAGGGGGAGACGGCATACAAGTTCGCGTTCATCCGGGAGAACGCACGGGTCTTCGAGGGCGTGTCGACGGAGTTCCCGTGGACGACGGAGCTGGGCGCGGCCGAGGTCCCGGACGAAGTGAGCGGGCTCAGGGCGACGCTGGACTTCTTCCGGGTCGTCGGGATCCAACCGATCCTCGGGCGAGGGTTCCTTCCGGAGGAGGACCGGCCGGGCGGGGCGCGGGTCGTGGTGCTGAGCGACGAGTTGTGGCGCACGCGGTTCGGCGCCGATCCGGCGATCCTCGGCCGGTCGGTGCTCCTGGGTGGCGAGCCGTACACGGTGGTCGGCGTGATGCCGCCGGGGTTCCGGATCCCCGAGCGGCAGGGAATGATGGACTTCATTGTTCCGCTCCAGCTCGCCGCGGATCCGCTCGACACGGGGATGAACTACCCGATCCGCGCGCGGCTCCGGCGGGGCGTGACCTGGGAGCAGGCGCGGGCGGATCTGGCGGCGGTCACCGGGCGGTTCAGGGCGGAGCACCCGGAGCTGGTGCGTGACAACGAGGTCGGGCCCGGCGCGGTGCTTCGGAGATACAGCGACGTTTACGTCGGCGGGCTGGGGCGGACGCTGTGGCTGCTGCTCGGCGCCGTGGGACTGGTGCTGCTGATCGCGTGCGTGAACGTGGCCAACCTGCTCCTGGCCCGGTCGACGGCGCGGCGGCGTGAGATGGCGATCCGTGCGGCGCTCGGCGCCGGGCGCGGACCCATCCTGAGGCAGCTCCTGGCGGAGAGCCTGCTGCTCACCTCCGTTGCGGCGGCGATGGGGCTGCTCGTGGGGACCTGGAGCCTGGACGGGCTGTTGGCGCTGGCGCCGGCGGGGCTGCCGCGCATGGAGGACATCGTCCTCGATTTCCGGGTCCTCGCCTTCACCTTCGGGGTGGCAGCGGTGACGGGGACCGCTTTCGGGCTCACGGGCGCGTGGCACGCTTTCCGGACGGACCTCAACACCGCGCTCCGCGACGGCGGGGCGCGCCAGGGTACGAGCCGGGCGGGAACGCGCGTGCGGTCGGCGTTCGTTGCCGTGCAGGCGGGGCTGGCCGTGGTGCTCCTCTCCGGGGCGGGGCTGCTCATCGCGAGCTTCTACCGGCTCCAGCGGGTCGAGCTGGGGTTCGATCCAGACGGCGTGCTCGTCGTGGAGTTCGGGGGGATGCCCGCCGGGTACGTGGAGGAGGGGCGGGCGTGGGAGGTCCAGCGGCAGATCCTGGAGCGGGTGCGTGCGATCCCCGGCGTGACCGCCGCGTCCGCAGTGTCCGTCGCTCCTTTCTCGGGTAACCAGTTCAACTTCCCGATGACGGTCGTGGGGAATCCGGAGGCAACGCACACGGCCGTCCAGTGGCGCAGCGTCGGGCCGGATTACTTCCGGACGCTTGGCACGGCCGTCGTCCGCGGGCGCGAGTTCACCGCCACGGACGACGCGCGTGCCGTCCCCGTCGCGATCGTCAACGAGGCCTTCGTTCGCAGGTACTTCGCCGGCCAGGACCCGATCGGGCAGCGCATCGATCTCGGCACGTACGCCGGCCAGGAGGTGGTCCCCGGCTTCGACGATCCGGAGCGCGTGATCGTCGGCGTCGTCGCGGACACCAGGGTGCTGGCTCTGGCGGAGGATGTCCCGGAGATCATCTACACCCCGCGCGCCCAGGATCCACGGAGCCAGATACTGGCCGCGTTCGTGGGGTTTGGCGCGCTGGTGGTCCGCACGCAGGGCAACGCTCCGGTCGCCCCCGCGATTCTCGCCGCGATTCGCGACGTGGATCCCCGCCTCCCGCTGCCCACGATGCTTCCGTTACGTGAGGCGGTCGGGGCGTCCATAGCCCAGGAACGCTTCAACATGGTGCTCCTCGGAGCGTTCGCCGGGCTCGCGTTGGTGCTCACGGCGATCGGGATCTACGGCGTCGTCGCCTACAACGTGCGGCAGCGGACGGCGGAGATCGGGATCCGCGTCGCGCTGGGCGCGGACCGGGCGCGTGTGCTCTGGATGGTGCTGCGGCAGGGGCTGTCGCCCGTCGCGCTCGGGCTCGCCGTGGGCCTCTGCGCCACGCTCGCGCTCGGGCGGGTGATCCAATCGCTCCTCTTCGGGGTGACGCCGACGGATCCCACGACGCTCCTGGTCGTCGTCGGCGTGATCGTCACGGTCGCAGCAGCCGCGAACCTGCTGCCGGCGAGGATGGCGGTGTCGGTCGACCCGGCGACCGCGCTCAAGGGAGAGTAGAGGCGGGCTACCGAGCCCGTGCGCGATGCGCCAAGCACGCGTCGCCCACAGACGAGGGGAGGGAACGATGGAAACGATCGTTCAGGAGCTTAGGCAAGCAGCGCGTGGACTCTGGCGGACACCGGGATTCGCTGCGGTCGCGGTCCTCACGCTGGGGCTCGGGATCGGCGCGAGCACGGCGATCTTCAGCGTGGTCGAGGGGGTGCTGCTGCGACCGCTTCCCTACCCCCGGCCCGATGAGATCGTCCGGGTCTTCCAGGTCAACGACGAGGGCGGTCATACGCCGTTCTCGCACCCGAACCTCGAGGACGTCCGCGCGCAGAACCGTACGTTCTCGGGGCTGGCACAGTACGCCGTCGGCGCGACGCCCGTGACGGTGGGCGAGGAGCTGTCGCTGACGGGGATCGCCACGGTCTCGGGCGAGTTCTTCGACGTGGTCGGGATCCATCCGGCGATCGGCCGCGCCTTCACGGCTGAGGAGGCGGCGGGGCGCGGGGCGCCCGTGGCGGTGGTCAGCCACGAGTTCTGGACGGGCGCGCTGGGCGGCATGCGTGACCTTTCGTCGCTGGAGCTGCGCACGCAGTCCGGTGCGATTTCGGTCGTGGGCGTGATGCCACCGGGGTTCGCGTTCCCGGACCGGGCCGACGTGGACGTGATCATGCCGTACTCGGAGCGGCCGAGTCCGTCGCGCACGGCGCACAACTGGAGGGTGATCGGGCGGCTGCGCGACGGCGTCACGCTCGCCCAGGCGCGGCAGGACCTCTCGGGAATAGCGCGGCGGCTCAAGGCGGAGTACGGCGATGAGACGTGGATGGTCGATGCGGATGTGATACCACTGCATGAGTACATGGTCGGGAACGTCCGGCCGGCGCTGCTGGTGCTCCTGGCCGCGTCCGGCGTGCTGCTGCTGATCGCGTGCGCGAACGTGGTGAACCTGCTGCTCTCGCGCATGGCGATGCGTCAGCGGGAGCTGGCGGTGCGCCTCGCGCTGGGTGCGGGGACGGGGCGGCTGGTGCGGCACTACGTAGCCGAGGCGCTGGTGCTGTCGCTGACCGGCGGCGTCGTCGGCGTGCTGCTGGCGGCGTGGGGCGTCGAGGCACTCCTCGCGCTCGAGCCCGGCCGGCTGCCGCGGTTGGACGGGATCGGCGTGAATGCGACGGTGCTCGGCTACGCCCTCGGTGTGTCCATCCTCACGGCGACGGCGCTGGGGCTCCTCATGGCCTGGCGCGCGACGCGGGCGGACGTGCGCGGCACGCTCGCCGCGAGCCAGCGGACGATGGCGGGCGGTGCCTCGAGCCGACGGATGCGTGCGGCGCTCGTCGTCGCCGAGGTCGCGATGACGATCGTGCTGCTGGCCGGCGCGGGGCTGCTCGCGCGCAGCTTCGGCCGACTGCTCGCCGTCGATCCGGGGTTCCGCACCGAGGGCGCGGTGGTGATGGACGTGATGCTGCCGGCGGCGCGGGACCCGCGGATCGCGGTCGGGAACGGGCGGTTCCTGGACGAGCTCGTGGCGCGGATCCGGGCGGTGCCGGGCGTCGAACACGTGGGCGTGACCGATGCGCCGCCGCTCTCCGGCCGCGGCGCGAGCGGGATGTTCCTGATCCTCGACCGGCCGGACGAGGTGCAGAGCTTCGAGGACTGGCGGCGGATCATGGAGAACCAGGAGCGGACGGGTTACGCCGAGTTCCGCCACGCCTCGGGCGACTACTTCCGGGCGATGGGGATCCCGCTCGTCGCCGGGCGGCTCTTCGACGAGCGCGACCACGCGGACGCGCCGCACGTCGCCGTGATCAGCGAGTCACTCGCGCGCACGCGCTGGCCGGGCGCGGACCCGATCGGGAAGATCATCCAATTCGGCAACATGGACGGCGACCTGCGCGCGATGACGGTCATCGGCGTCGTGGGCGACGTGCGGCACGCGAGTCTCGAGGCCGAGCCGTCGCCGACGTTCTACGGGAACGCGGCGCAGCGGCCGGTCATGGGGCGGGTGAGCGTGGTCATCTCCGGCCCGGACGCCCGGGCCGCGATCGGGCCGGCGCGCGCGGCGGCGCAGGCGCTCGATCCGACGATCCCCGTGCGGTTCGAGCCGATCGAGGAGTTCTTCTCCGACTCTCTGGCCGAGCGCCGCTTCAGCATGCTGCTTCTCGGGATCTTCGCCCTGGTGGCGCTCTGCGTGGCCGCGGCGGGGCTGTACGGCGTGATCTCCTACCTGGTCGCGCAGCGGACGCGCGAGGTCGGGATCCGGATCGCGGTAGGCGCGCGGCCGGCGGACGTGATGCGGCTCGTCGTCGGGCAGGGTGCGGTGCTGGCGACGGTCGGCGTCGCGTGCGGTATCGTGGCGGCGCTCGCGCTGACGCGCTTCCTCTCCGGGATGGTCTACGGCATCGGGACGACGGACCCGGCCACATTCGCGGGCGTCGCGGGCATGCTGCTCGGGGTGGCGGTCCTGGCGAGCTGGGTCCCGGCAAGGCGGGCGGTGCGGGTGGATCCGATGGTGGCGTTGAGGGGGGAGTAGGGCGTAGGGCGTAGGGCTTAGGGCCTAGGGCTCAGGGGGCAGGGGTGGGAGGCTACCTGATACCTAACCCCTGAGCCCTGAGCCCTGGAGCGGAGGCGGGGGGCGGGGCGGCGAATTCCACATCAACAAGACGGCACAGGAATGATCAGTCTCCGCAACATCGAGAAGGTGGTCGGCACGGGCGCGGCGCGGACGTTCGTGCTGCGTCGCATCACGCTGGATATCCGCGAGGGCGAGTTCGTCACGATCATGGGCCCGTCGGGCGCGGGGAAGTCCACGCTCCTCGGGATCCTGGGGATGCTCGACCATGAGTGGACGGGGGAGTACTACTTCCTCGGCCACCCGGTCCACGCGCTCAAGCCCAAGCAGCGCATGGAGTTGAACCGTCAGAACATCGGGTTCGTGTTCCAGCAGTACCACCTGCTGGACACGCTGACGGTGGCGGAGAACCTGGAGATCCCACTCTCGTACCGGAACGTGCCGCGGAAGGAACGGGAGGCGCGGGTCGCGGACATCCTGGACCGGTTCCAGATCGTGGGGAAGAAGGATCTGTACCCGACGCAGCTCTCGGGCGGGCAGCAGCAGCTCGTGGGCGTGGCGCGCGCGGTCATCGCCGGGCCGAAGCTGATCCTGGCGGACGAACCGACGGGGAACCTGCACTCGCAGCAGGCGCGCGAGATCATGCAGCTCTTCAAGCGGCTGAACCAGGAGGGGACGACGATCGTGCAGGTCACGCACTCGGAGGAGAACGCGTCGTACGGCGACCGGATCATCCACCTGAAGGACGGGTGGATCGAGGGGGAGGAGGTGGTGGAGAAGACGAAGGTGACGGCGGGGGCGTAGGGGCGCGTTGCGCGGGCGCGGCCCCGAATCGCCGCAGCGCCGTGGGAACGGCCGCCTGCGGCGGCGGCGTTAACGGCGAGACACCCACAAGCGATTATCCCAACCCAATGGCACCGATGGACTCTCTGCTCCAGGACTTCCGCTACGCGCTGCGCACGCTGCGGCG
>VSDC01000154.1:0-5885 GCA_047459275.1 Gemmatimonadota bacterium | reverse complement strand
GCGGTCACGATCTGGCCGTTGCGGATGATCCCGACGGCCACGTCCTTGCCCACGACGTCTCCCTTCTCGTCGAACCGAATCGTTCCGGACACCCCTTCGAACGCGGGGTACCGGGTTCCGACGCCGGCGAGGTAGTCGCGGATCGCGCGGCGCACGGTGACGGTCTCGCGCATGGAAGGCTGGGTGCCGAGAGCGCTCGAGGCATCGATCTCACGGAGCACCTGGGCCAGGAGGCGGATCGCGTCGTACGTCATGGCGCCGCGGTGGTCGGGGAGCTCGCCGTAGCGCTGGACGTAGGCCTGCACGAAGCGACGTGCCTCCTCGGTGGGCCGGTCGGGGAGGAAGGCGGAGGTTACGTAAACGCCCTCTGCGATCGGGCCTGCCTCGCGCAGGTTGGTCAGGCCGTCGGCGCCCAGGATGGGCCCACGGTAACCGAGGCGGCGTGCCGCCCGGATGATCGAGAGCGCCGGCTCCGCCTGCCCCGCGATGATGAGAGCGTCCATCCGGTTGCGGATCGCGCGCTCGAGGAAGGGATCCACGCCGATCGAGTCGACGATCTGGGGGAGGAACGGGTCGCGGGCGACGACCGTTCCGCCGGCGCGCTCGAACGCCTGGGCGAAGACATCGACGATGCCCCGGCCGTAGGCGTCGTTGGTGTACAGCACGGCCGCGCGGGAGCGGCCGAGGCGGTTGTAAACCCAATCCGCTAGGGCCGGCGCATGCTGGAGATCCGTCGGGCAGACCCGGAACGTCCAATCCCCGGCCTCGGAGATCTCCGGCGCGCTCGAAGCCGGAGAGAGCTCGACCACGCCTCGTTGTTCGTCGTTGTAGATGCGCGCGGCGGCGCGGGTGGCGAAGGAGTTGATGTGCCCGACGACGGCGACGACGCGGGGGTCGTCCTTCAGCTCCGTCGCCACGGCGACGGCTTTCTCCTGGTTCGCTTCGTCGTCCTTGACGACGAGGGCCAGGGGACGGCCATTGATCCCGCCCTCGAGGTTGATCTCATCGACCGCCATCTGGGCGGCGAGATGCATCGAGCGGCCGTTCGGCTGGTTGACCGGGCCAGCCAGGCCGATGTGGATCGGCGCCTCGGCGCCACCGGCGCCGCACGCAGCGAGTCCGGCGAAGGCGAGCGGCGCGGTGACGCGGCGGAGCTTCCGCACGACGTTCATGGCAACTCCGATGAAAGGGTACGTCGACCACCGATATGGCGTTCGAAGAGTTCCAGAATGCGACGGTATTGGTCAGTCCAGGAGCTGGGCTCGACGAAACTGTGGTCTTCGACGGGATAGACGGCCATCTCCCAGTCGGTCTTGCCCAGCTCGATCAGCCGCTGAGCCAGGCGCACCACGTCGGAGAAGTGGACGTTGGTGTCGACCATGCCGTGGGCGATGAGGAGCGGGTCCTCGAGCCCTTCTGCGAAGTAGATCGGCGAGGACCGGCGGTAGGCCTCTTCGTCGTCCTGGGGGAGGTTCAGGATTCGGCTCGTGTACCAGTGGTTGTAGTGCGCCCAGTCGGTGACGGCGCGGAGCGCGGCGCCGGCGCCGAAGCTCTCGGGTGCGGTGAAGAGGGCCATGAGCGTGATGAATCCGCCGTAGGAGCCCCCGTAAATGCCGATCCGCTCGAAGCTCTCGATGCCCTCGTTCTCGACGAGCCAGCGCGCGCCATCGATCTGATCGGTCAGGTCCTTGCCGCCCATGTGGCGGTAGATGGCGGTGCGCCAGTCACGGCCGTAGCCGGCGGAGCCGCGGTAGTCGATGTCGAGGACGGTGTAGCCCCTGGCCGCGAGGAGGTGGTGGAACATGTACTCGCGGTAGTAGGTCGACCACCCCTTGTGCACGTTGTGCAGGTAGCCGGCTCCGTGGACGAAGATGACCGCGGCGCCGTTGGGGCGGGCGCCCAGGTCGCGGGGGCGATAGATCCGCGCCGGGACCATGGCTCCGTCGCGGGCCGGGAAGCGGATGATCTCGGGATCGATCCAGGGGAACGAGCGCCACTCCTCGGTCGGCGACGTCGTGATGCGTCGCATCCGTGCGCCCGGCTTGTTGTCCATGATGAACAGCTCGGGCGGCCGGTTGGAGTAGGAGTGGACGACGGCCAGGCGCGACGCGTCGGGCGCGGGCGTCGCCTGGTGCTGACCGGGCTCGGTCGTGATGCGCACGCGGCCGGAGCCGTCGAAGTTCATGTGGTAGACGTGCTGCTCGAAGGGCGAGCCTTCGGTCGTGTGGAGGATGAACCGCTTCTCGTCCGGCGAGACGTCGACGCTCGTGACCTCCCACTCGCCGCGGGTGAGCTGGCGGAGCCCCGACCCGTCGGCGCGGACGGTGTAGAGGTGGTTGTAGCCGTCGCGCTCGCTGGTGAACCAGATCGTCCGGCCGTCGGGGACCCAGCCGATGCAGCCGGTGCCGCACGGGCCGCCGATCCAGGCGTCGTCGTGGTCGGAGTCGACGAGGGTGAGGGCGCCGGTCGCGGCGTCGAGGACGTAGATCCAGCGGTCCTTGTGGTCGTAGCTGACGGCGACGATCAGCCCGCGGCTGCCGTCGCGGTTCCAGCCCAGGAAGTTGACCGCGGCGAGCTTGTCGCGGTACTTGCGGGTCGAGTCGGCCCGGACCTCGGCGGGGATCAGGTCGAGCCAGACCGCATCGCCGGTGGCGAGGGTGACGAGGGCGAGGCGTGCCTCGCTCTGGACGTCGCCGACTTTCGCGCGAACGTTGAGCGGCTCGGTGTACCCGGACGGGGTCACCCAGTCGGGGACGAGGGTCTGCCGCGCGTCCCGGGCCGGCTTGCCGACGCGGAGGATGGCGTAGCGGCCGGCGGGCTCGACGGCGATCCCCATGACGTTCTCGTCGGAGGCGATGTGGATCGGCTTGGGGCGAGCCGATTCGCGGGCCTTCTGACGCGCCTCCCGCCGCTCGCGCGCCTCGGCCTCGCGGGCGATGTGCTCGAACAGCTCGCGCTGCTGGGCCTCGAGGAAGGCACGCTGGCCTTCGGGCTCGCGCTCCCGGCGCGGCTGGCCCTTGCGGACGTCGGTGAGCTGTCGGAGCGTGCCGTCGGAGAGGTCGAGGCGGAAGAGGTTGTCGCCCTGGACGAAGAAGACGCTGCGGCCGTCGCCGGAGAAGACGGGGCTCGACTCTCGCTCGCGGGTGTCGGTGAGGCGCCGGACGTTGAGCGAGCGACGGTCGATCAGGAAGAGGTCGCCGTCGTACGTGACGACGCGCCAGCGCCCGTCCGGGGAGATCTCGCCCTGCGCGAGGAGCGGGCCGACGGAGTCGGCCGCCTCGTCGGAGAGGCGCTCCGGCGCGCCGCCCCGGGCCGGGACGCGATAGAGCGCTCGCTCCTCGTGCCACGGGCGGCCGCCCGGCTTCCAGAGGAAGTAGATCCAGCGGCCGTCGTCGGTCCAGCGAATGGCAGTGGGCGGCTCGCCGACATGCTCGGGGCCGCGCATGATGTTGGCGACGCTGAGCTCGAAGGACGAAACGGGTTCCTGTGCGGCTGCGGCCTGCGCCCTGGCGGATGCGGGGATCAACCAACCGAGGGCCAGGAGGGAAGCCGTCGTGTAACGCGACACTGCCTTCATTGGGCTGACTCCTTCTGGGATCGCGTGGGGGGAGGCACCGGAAGTTAGGGTTGGGGCGAGAGAAATTCAAGAAATCCGGCGGTCGGGGCGAGGGGCGAGGCACCGTCCGGACCGGGCGTGCGGAAATACGCAATCAACAGGAGCGATCGCGTGAAATTGACATTCCTCGGCGCCGCCGGCACGGTGACCGGCTCGCGTTACCTACTCGAATTCGGCACACGCCGGTTCCTGGTCGACTGCGGACTCTTCCAGGGCCTCAAGGAGCTGCGGCTGCGCAACCGCGAGCCGTTCCCGGTGCCGCCCGCGGAGCTGGAAGCCGTAGTCCTGACGCACGCGCACCTGGACCATAGCGGTTATCTCCCGGTCCTTGTCCGGGATGGGTTCCGGGGTCCGGTCCGCTGCACGGCCGCGACGGCGGACCTGTGCGAGATCCTGCTCGTGGATGCCGGGCAGATCGAGGAAGAGACGGCGGACCGGGCAAATCGGCACGGGTACACGAAGCACCGGCCGGCGCTCCCCCTCTTCACCCGGGAGGATGCCGTCCGCGCGCTGGAGCGGTTCTCACCGACGTCGTTCGACCGAGACGTTGGGCTGGGCGGCGACCTCGCGGTGCGGTTCCACCGGGCGGGGCACATCCCGGGCGCCGCCAGCGTGGTGCTCACGGCAGGTGACGCGACGGTCGTCTTCAGCGGCGACCTTGGCCGCCCGCGGGACCCGATCCTGGACCCGCCGACCCGGATCCCGGAGGCCGACTACCTGGTCGTGGAGTCGACGTACGGCGATCGCAAGCACGACCCCACGGACCCGCAAGAGGTCCTGGCCGAGGTCGTGAACCGGACCGTCGCGCGCGGCGGCTCGATCGTGATCCCGGCTTTCGCGGTGGGGCGCACGCAGACCGTCCTCTACCACCTGGCCGCACTCCGGGCCCGGGGCGAGATCCCGCGACTCCCGATCTTCGTCGACAGCCCCATGGCCCAGGATGCCACGCGGATCCTCCTCGCCCACCCCGAGACGCACCGGCTGACCGAGGGCGACTGCGTCGCATTGCACTCGCAGGTGCGTTTCGCGAACAGCGTCGAGGAATCGAAGGCGATCAACTGGATCGACGAGCCGATGATCGTCATCTCGGCGAGCGGGATGGCCACCGGCGGACGCGTCCTGTTCCACCTCGCCCGACTCGCGCCGGATCCGAAGAACACGGTCGTGTTCGTCGGGCACCAGGCCGCGGGGACGCGCGGCGCGAAGATGCTCGACGGCGCGGACACGATCCGCATTCACGGCGAGGACGTGCCGGTGCGCGCCGAGGTCGTCGCGATCCACGGGCTCTCCGCCCATGCGGACGCGGACGAGATCATGGACTGGCTACGAGGCTTCGAGCGCCCGCCGCTCGCGACGTACGTCACGCACGGCGAGCCCCCGGCCGCGGCGGCGTTGCGCGACCGGATCGAACGGGAGCTCGGTTGGCGTGCCTTCGTACCCGCGCATGGCGAGAGCGTGGTGCTGCGGTAGGGCGACCGTGCGGTGAGGCCGAGAGGGCGATGGAGCCGCGAGCACGGTGAGGCCGAGAGCGCGATGGGGCCGGGAGCGCGATGGGGCCGTGAGCGCGATGGGACCGCAAGGGCGATCGGACCGCGAGGGCGATGGGACCGCCAGCGCGGTCCCGCCGCGCGATCGACGGACTGGAGGACTCCGCCGGCCGATCCATCCCGATCGCGTCAATCGCCGAAGGAGATCCCCAGGTCGCGGGCGGTCCGGATCGTGTCCGAATCGACGGGAACGCGCTTGATCTCGCGCACGGCCTCCTCGAGGGGGACCGCGTGGATGTCGGGCGGGTCGAGGGCGACCATGGTACCGAAGCGGCCCTCGGCGACGCAACGGACGGCGGCGGCGCCGAAGCGGAGGGCGATGAGGCGGTCGTAGGCCGTGGGCGAGCCGCCGCGCTGGAGGTGCCCGAGGACGAGGGAGCGGGTCTCGCGCCCTGTCCGCTCGGCGATCTGGCGGGCGAGGCGCTCGGCGATCCCGCCGAGGCGCGCGGCTCGCCCGGGCGCGGCGGGCTCCACGTAGACCTGCTCGCCGCCCAGTGGAGCGGCGCCCTCCGCCGCGACGACGATCGCGTAGCGCGGTCCGCCCGGCGCATAACGCTCCTCGATCTTCTCGCGGATCTTGTCCAGGTCGTAGGGGATCTCGGGGATCAGGATCACGTCCGCGGAGGCGCTCACGCCGGAGTGGAGCGCGATCCAGCCGGTGTGGCGCCCCATGACCTCGACGACCATGACGCGCTCGTGGCTCTCGGCGGTGGAGTGGAGCT
>VSDC01000153.1:0-5906 GCA_047459275.1 Gemmatimonadota bacterium | reverse complement strand
ATCGCGGTGCTGTACTGGGCGGGAACTCCGCTCGGACTCATGTTTATGCTTGTGAGTCCGGTGGTCGGGCTGCTGTTGTCGTTCAACGCAGGGCTGTTCAGCGTTTACATGGTCCTGCTGGTGGCCTTCCTCTACTTCTACCGGTCGTACCTGTGGGAGGGGGTCACCGTGGTGGTCGCGAACCTGGCGGCGGGCACGATCGCCCTGCCGCTTTGGAACTCGCTGGCGGGTTACCAGAAGGCGCGCCTGCTCGTCTTCCTCGACCCATCGATCGACCCGCGCGGCGCCGGCTGGCACGTGATCCAGTCCCGGGTCGCGATCGGGAGCGGCGGGCTTTTCGGCAAGGGCTTCACCCTGGGCTCGCAGAAGCGGCTGGCGTTCCTGCCGGAGCAGCACACGGACTTCATCTTCAGCGTAATCGGGGAAGAATTCGGCTTCTTCTTCGGGACGTTCCCGGTCCTGCTGGTCTTCGGCATAATCCTCTGGCGGATCACGCGGATCGCGGAGCGGGCGCCAGACCCCTTTGCAGGGATCGTCGTCTTTGGTATCTTCGGCGCCTGGTTCGCACACGTGGTCGTCAACATCGGGATGACGGTGGGGATCATGCCCATCACGGGGATCCCCTTGCCGTTCCTGAGTTACGGCGGCTCGTTCCTGCTGGCGTCGTACCTGGCCCTGGGGCTCGTGCAGCGGATCGCCGCAGAGCAGGGAAGGATGTGAGAGGACGATGGCCTGGTTCAGCAAACCGAAAAAGAAGCTGCGGGCGGCCGATCGGCGGGAGCTCCCCGCCGACGTTTTTGAGAAGTGTCCCCGGTGCGGGGAGATCCTGTATCGCGCGCGCCTGGTGCAGAACTACAACGTCTGCCCTTCCTGCGGCTTCCACCTGAGGATCGGCGCCGAGGACTACATCCGGCTGCTCCTGGACGGCGGTGAGTACGAGGAATTCGACGCCGACCTCCGGAGTGGCGATCCGCTGGGGTTCGTGGACCTCAAGCCGTACCCGCAGAGGCTCGAGGCGGCGGAGCGGGCGACAGGGCACGGCGATGCGGTTCGCGTCGTGGCGGGGACGCTGGACGGCGTGCCCGTCTACGTGGCCGTCATGGACTTCTCGTTCATCGGCGGGAGCATGGGCTCCGTCGTGGGCGAGAAGATCGCGCGGCACGCCCGGCGGGCGCTGAAGGACCGTCGTCCTCTCGTGATCGTGAGCGCCTCGGGTGGGGCGCGCATGATGGAGGGAATCCTCTCCCTCATGCAGATGGCCAAGACCTCGGCGGTGCTGGCCCAGCTCCACGAGGCGGGCGTGCCCTACATCTCGATCCTCACCGATCCGACGACGGGCGGCGTGACGGCCTCGTACGCGATGCTCGGCGATGTCAACCTGGCCGAGCCGGGCGCCCTCATCGGATTCGCCGGCCCGCGGGTGATCGAGCAGACGATCAAGCAGGAGCTGCCGGAGGGATTCCAGCGGTCGGAGTTCCTGCTCGAGCACGGGATGCTGGACGCGATCGTGGATCGCCGCGAGCTCAAGGCAACGGTCGGGCGGTTGCTGCGGCACATGCTCGGGCTGCCCGAGGCGGCGGCCGGGGTCGGATTGGAAGCGCGGGAGCAGGCGGCGGATTGAACTCCCTCACCTACACCGAGCTCGTCCGCGAGCTCTTCCCCAGACTCACAGGCGGGATCCGCTGGGGCACGGAGAGGACGGCGCGCCTGCTAGCGGCCGTCGGGGACCCGCAGCGCCGGTTCCACTCGATCCACATCGGCGGCACGAACGGGAAGGGGTCGGTTTCGGCGACGATCGCGTCCGTCCTGCGCGTCGCCGGGCACCGCACCGGACTCTACACATCGCCCCATCTGTGCACCTTCCGCGAGCGGATCCAGGTGGACGGCCGTCCCCTCTCCGAGGACGCGCTGGTCGATGCCGCTCGCGAGCTCTGGCCGCTCATCCAGGTCGAGGGCCCGTCCTTCTTCGAGGCGACGACGGCGATCGCGTTCCTCGCCTTCGCGCGAGCGGGCGTCGAGATCGCGGCCATCGAGGTCGGGCTCGGCGGGCGGTTGGACGCGACGAACGTCGTGGAGCCTGACGTCGCGGTGATCACGAACATCGCCCGCGACCACGCCGAGTGGCTGGGCGAGACCATCGAGGAGATCGCGGCGGAGAAGGCAGGGATCATCAAGCCGGGCGTGCCGGTGGTCACGGCCGAGCGAGGCCCGCGGACGCTCGAGGTCTTCCGGACTCGGGCCGGGGAGGTCGGTGCGCCGTTGTCGGTCCTCGAGCCCGACATGCTCCAGGATGTCCGGGTCGACGGCGAAGGGACTTCGCTGGTCCTGCGGACTCGCGCGTGGGGCGAGCTCGAGCTGCGCACGCCGCTGGTCGGCGAGCACCAGGCGCGCAACACGGCGCTCGCGGTCCTCGCCCTGGAGCAGCTCCCGCCCGAACGGCGGCCGGACCGCGAGGCGGTGATCCGCGGCGTGGCCGAGGTGCGGTGGCCGGGTCGCTTCCAGCGAGAGAAGATCAACGGCCAGACGTGGATCTTCGACGCCGCTCACAACCCCGCGGGCGTGGAGGCGCTGGTCGCCGCGTTGGGCGCGACCGGCGTGGAGCGGCCGATCGTCGCCGTGGTCGGTATCCTTAGCGACAAGGAGTGGCCGGCGATGCTCGCGCCGCTCCTGGAGTACGCGGACGCCCTGGTCCTCACCATCCCTCCGACGGCGCCGGAGCACCGGCGATGGGATCCGGCGGTCGCCGCCGGGACGCTCGCATCGGAACGCGTCGTGGCAATCCCCGACTTCCGTGCCGCACTCGCCGAGGCGCGGGCGAGCGCGGGCTCCGGGACCGTTGTCGTGACCGGCTCCTTCCACACCGTAGGCGACGCCCTCGCCGCGCTAGACCTCGCCCCGTTCGGGGTCGACGCGCCCTTGCCCGCGCTCGTTTGCGGCTCCTAGATTCGCGCCCATGCCAGAGTTCCAGAGCTTACCGGGATTCAGAGACTTCTACCCGGCAGACTTCGCCGTGCGCGCCTACATCATGGGCGTGTGGCGGGAAGTGGCGAGGCGGTACGGGTTCGAGGAATACGACGGGCCTCCCCTCGAGCCGCTCGAGCTCTACATCGAGAAGAGCGGCGAGGAGATCGTCCACCAGCTCTACAACTTCGTGGACAAGGGTGGGCGAGAGGTCGCGCTGCGGCCAGAGATGACGCCGACCCTCGCCCGGATGGTGGGTGCGCGGGCGGCCGGGATGCGCAAGCCGATCCGCTGGTTCTCCATCCCCCAGCTCTTCCGCTACGAGCGCACGCAGCGGGGTCGCCTGCGAGAGCACTTCCAGTGGAACGTCGACATCATCGGCGAAGACGACATCCTGGCCGACGCGGAGGTGCTGGCCGTCGCGCTGGATGCGCTGCGCCTGTTCGGGTTGGGCGCCGACGACGTGGTCGCACGGGTGAGCGACCGTCGTCTCCTCGAGCGGCTGCTGCTGCACGCAGGCGTCCCGGCCGACCAGCTCCCGGCGGCGTACGCGGTGATCGACAAGCTCGGGCGGGAAGAGGAGGCGCGGACGCGGGAGAAGCTCCACAAGGAGGTCGGGCTCGCGGCCGCGGCCGTGGACGAGGTATTCCACATCTTCGAGCACCGCAGCTTCGACGCCCTCGCCCGGGCTTACGACGGCGTGCAGGGCGTGGCGGAGGAGCTCGCGCGCCTCGAGCGGTACTTCGAGCACCTCGACGCCATGGGCCTCGGCGCTTTCGTCGTCTTCGACCCGACGATCGTGCGAGGGCTGGCGTACTACACGGGCACGGTCTTCGAGATCTTCGACCGCGCGGGTCGGTTCCGCGCGATCTGCGGCGGAGGGCGTTACGACAACCTGCTGCGGGCGGTGAGCGGGGTCGACCTCCCCGCACTCGGCTTCGGCATGGGCGACGTCGTCCTGACCGAGATCCTGACCGAGCGGCATCTGCTCCCGCCGCTCGAGCCGCGGCTCGACTACTACATCGTCACGGTGACCGAGGCGGAGCGGGCACCCATGCTGCAGGTCGCGAGGCGCCTGCGGGAGGCGGGGCATTCCGTCGCCTATGCGTTGCATCCCAGCGGCGTCGGCCGTCAGTTCAAGGACGCGGATGCACGGGGCGCGGAGCGCGTGATCGTGCTCGGGCCGGACGAGATCGCCCGGGGGATCGCGGTCGTGCGGGAGATGAGCACGGGCGAGGAACGGCGCGTCCCGCTCGACGAACTTGCACCCTGACGCGCGATGGCACCGGCACCGAGAGACCCCGATCGATTTCGCGAGGAGCGCCGACGGATCGTGCGGCGTGCGGTGGTGTTCACGTACGCGACGTTCTTCGCGGCCCTCGTGGTCGCGGTGGTCGGCGCCGCGCTGGTCGCGTGGATTCTCTCGTTCGCCGGGTTCCGGTTCCGCGAGACGTGGCTCGTTCTGATCGTGGTCATCCTCGGCGTCCCGTTGCTGGCCCGGCTCGTCGCGGCGGTGCGGGGAAAGGGTGGGGAGGCGCCGTCCGGCGGCGGGGTACCGCCCGGTGGGGAGCCGCCCGGTGGCGAGACACCGCGCACCGGGGAGCCGCCGCATGGTGGTGAGCCGCCTGTTTCGGGGCGGAGCACCCCCGAGGATCGGGGGTAACGGAGAGCAAGGGGTGCACGGCGCACCCAGGGGATAGGGTTCGGAGGTTCGATGGCGGAAGAGAAGGGGCTGACCCCTAGAGCGGAAGATTTCAGCGCCTGGTACAACGAAGTCGTTCTGCGCGCGGAGCTGGCGGACTATTCGCCCGTGCGCGGGAGCATGGTGATCCGGCCGTACGGATACGCCATCTGGGAGAACATCCAGCGCGCGCTGGACGACATGTTCAAGGCGACGGGGCATCAGAACGCGTACTTCCCGCTCTTCATCCCGCAGAGCTTCATCGCGCGCGAGGCGGAGCACATCGAGGGCTTCGCGAAGGAGATGGCGGTCGTCACGCACTCGCGCCTCAAGGCGTCGCCCGAGGGCGGGCTGATCCCGGATCCGGATTCGAAGCTCGAGGAGCCTCTCGTGGTGCGGCCCACGTCGGAGACGATCATCTACGCGATGTTCGCCAAGTGGGTGCAGAGTTACCGCGACCTGCCGCTCCTCATCAACCAGTGGGCGAACGTAGTGCGTTGGGAGATGCGCACGCGCCTCTTCCTCCGGACCCTCGAGTTCCTCTGGCAGGAGGGGCACACGGCGCACGCGACCGAGGCCGAGGCGGAGGAGGAAGCCCGGCGGATGCACGCCGTCTACCGCACCTTCATGGACGAGTGGAT
Source organism: Gemmatimonadota bacterium (assembly GCA_047459275.1). GTDB lineage: Bacteria > Gemmatimonadota > Gemmatimonadetes > Longimicrobiales > RSA9 > CALBZE01. Next base: position 623 of record VSDC01000153.1, on the reverse strand, counting down.
GGCGATGCCGCCGATCCTCGGCCGGAAGACGGAGTCGGAGAAGTTCCCCGGCGCGGTCCGGACGTACTCCCTCGAGGCGCTGATGCAGGACAACAAGGCGCTGCAGGCGGGTACGTCGCACATGCTGGGGCAGAACTTCTCGCGCCAGTTCGACCTCAAGTTCCAGACGGAGACCGGCGGGGAAGAGTATGCGTGGAACACGTCGTGGGGTGTTTCCACGCGTCTGATCGGCGGGATGGTCATGACGCACGGGGACGACACCGGCCTCGTGATCCCGCCCAAGCTCGCGCCTTACCAGGTCGTCGTGGTGCCGATCTACCGCAAGGACGAGGAACGGAGTGTGGTGCTGGAGAAGGCGGAGGCGGTGGCCAGGGCGCTGCGCGCGAGCGGCGTGCGGCTGCACGTCGACACGCGGGAGAACATGACGCCGGGCGCGAAGTTCTACGAGTGGGAGCGCAAGGGCGTGCCGCTGCGCATCGAGATCGGACCGAAGGACGTGGCGAGCGAGCAGCTCGTGCTGGTGCGTCGAATCGAAGAGGGCGAAGGTCCGCGGAAGCAGTTCGTCCCCGAGGCGGCGGCGCTGGCGACGATCCCGGCCCGGCTCCAGGCGATCCAGGATACGA
>VSDC01000152.1:0-5920 GCA_047459275.1 Gemmatimonadota bacterium | reverse complement strand
GCCGATCTCTCGTACAATCACTACCTGATGATCGGCGTCGCGATGTTCCAGGCCGAGCAGTACGAGCGGTCTGCCTACGCGTTCCGCCAGGCGGTCCGGGTGAACCCGTACTCGCGCGACGGTTACTACAACCTTGCGCAGGCGCTGTTCATGTACGCCGACGAGCTCGAGGACCAGCGGCAGGCCGCCTCGGGCGCCCAGGCACGAGAGCTGGGTCAGCGGATCGGTGCCGCGTACGAGGAGCTGGCCACGTCCGCCGAGAAGGTCCTCGAGCTGGATCCGTTCAACCGGAACATCATCGCCTACATGGCGCGCGCGTATCAGGCGCTCCACGAGATGGCGAGCGACAACGCGACCAAGGATCAGTTCCGCAAGAAGATCCAGGAAGCGCTCGACCGGCACGAAGGCGCCGAGCTCGAGATCATGGACATCAGCATCACCCCGTCCGACACGGAAGTGACCCTGACCGGTCGTCTCCTGAACCTGAAGGTGGCCGAGGGCGCACCGATCCGTCTGCGCTTCAACATGCTCGACACGGCGGGGACGGTGATCGGGAGCAACGAGGTGTCGGTCTCGGCGCCGGCGGCGAACGCGACCACGGACTTCCGCGTCACGGTGCAGATCAACGGCGAGCTCGCGGGTTGGAGCTACGAGCGGGTCCAGTAACAACCCGTAGCTCGGCGGCGGTCTGATCCGTCGACCGATCAGCGCACAGACGAGCAGGGGCGTTCCCGGCGGGGACGCCCCTGTTGGTTTCTGCGTTGGTTCGCCGGCGCGACTGCCGGACCGGTGATCTTCATGCGTGCATCCGGGATGCGACTCCGGGCCACGCATCCGGTCGCGGACCTCCGAAGGGCCCGACCCGCATGCAACGGTGCTTGAAGCACGTGCGGCCCGTGGTTATCTTTGATTTTCGGTAATTTCGACCACGACTCGGGGCGGCCGAAGAGCCGCCCCGATGCGCAAAGAGGGCATGGTCCGAATCGCGCAAATCCTGCCCGGCAGCATCGCGGAGGAGCTCGAGCTGCAGATCGGCAGCCGCATCATCCGGATCAACGGCGAGCCGGTGCGGGACACCATCGATTTTCGCTTTCTCGAGGCGGACGGCCTTCTGGAGATGGAAGTCGCCTCTCCGGATGGTAGGGAGAGGACCATCTACGAGATCGAGAAGGATCCGGCCGAGAGTCTCGGGGTCGTTCCGGCGCCGGATGCGGTGCGGGAGTGCGCGAACAAGTGCGTCTTCTGCTTCATCAACGGCAACCCGCCGGGCGTGAGGCGCACGCTCTACCTGCGCGACGACGACTTCCGTCTGTCGTTCACCTACGGCAACTACGTGACGCTGACGAATCTGGGGCCGAAGGGCTTCCAGAGACTGATCGACCAGCGTCTCTCGCCGCTGTACGTCAGCGTGCATGCGACGGAGCCGGAAGTCCGGATGCGGCTTCTCGGAGTCCCGCGCGGCGGCGACATCCTCGACCAGCTCCGTCGGCTCACTGAAGCGGGGATCGAAGTCCACACCCAGGTCGTGCTCTGCCCGGAGTGGAACGATGGTCCGCATCTGGACCGCACGATCGAGGACCTCTGGTCCCTCGGCCCGGGGATCCTGAGCATCTCCGTCGTGCCGGTCGGGCTGACGCAGTACAATGTCGGGAAGCCGGTCCGGCTGCTGCGGCCGGATGAGGCGGAGGCGGCGCTCGAAAGGGTCGACCAGGCCCGTGCCCGTGCCCTCAGGGAGCGTCGGATCGGCTGGGCCTACGCGGGAGACGAGATGTTCTTCATCGCGGGCCGGCCGATCCCGGACGCGACGTACTACGACGACTGGCCTCTGACCGAGAACGGTGTCGGTTCGGTGCGGCGACTGCTGGACGAATTCGCGGCGGGCCTGGACGACGTGCCCGACATGACCGGCCAGCACGTGGCGATCGTTACGGGGACGCGAATGGCGCCGATCTTCGAAGGGCTTCGGGCCCCGCTCGCGCGGGCGAGCGGGGCGCGGATCACGGTTCTCGGCGTCGAGAACACGCTCTTCGGCCCGACGGTCAACACGGCCGGGCTCCTTCCCGGGCGCGACATGTTGCGGGCCGTGCAGGACGCAGGCCCGTTCGACCTGGTGCTCCTTCCGGCGGAATCGCTGAACGACGACGCCATCTTCATCGACGACCTGTCCCTCGCGGATTTCGAGGCGCGGGTCGCACCGGCACGGGTCAAGACCGGATACGAGCTGATCTCCACCCTGACGTCGCCGTGAAGCGTTCTCTCCCTGTGGTGGCGGTGGTCGGGCGGCCGAACGTGGGGAAGTCCACGTTCTTCAACCGGGTGTTGGGCCGCCGCGAGGCCATCGTGGAAGATATTCCGGGCGTGACGCGGGACCGGCACTTCGCGCAGGCGGAGTGGGCGGGCCGTCACTTCTACATTGTGGACACCGGCGGCCTCGAGACGGAGTCGGACGAGCCCATGGCCGCGGCCGTGCGCCGGCAGGTCATGGCCGCGATCGACGAATCGGACGTCATCGTCTTCGTGGTCGACGGGAAGACGGGTCCGCACCCGATCGACTATCGCATCGCGGAGATCCTGCGGCGGTCGAACCGACCGGTCGTGCTGGTGGTGAACAAGCTGGACCGTCTGCCGCAGGAGCTGGGGCATCACGACTTCTGGGCGCTCGGCTTGGGGGAGCCGCTTCCCGTGAGCGCGATCTCGGGCCGCGGCTCGGGCGATGTGCTCGACGCCATCGTCGCCCTCCTCCCGGAGAGCGCGGAGGAGGCGGCCGAGGAGGAGGCCCTCTACGTCGCGGTGATCGGCAAGCCGAACGTCGGCAAATCGAGCTTCATCAACCGGCTCCTGGGCGAGGAGCGGATGGTGGTGACGGACGTGGCGGGGACCACGCGGGACAGCGTGGACACGCCGCTCCGGTACCACGGCCGCACCCTCGTCTTCATCGACACGGCCGGGCTCAGGCGTCAGTCGCGGATCGACGAGCGGCTCGAGTACTACAGTGCGCTGCGAACCGAGCGGGCCATCCAGCGGGCGGACGTCTGCCTCCTCCTCATCGACGCCACCGAGGAGGTCCACGTCCAGGACCTGAAGATCGCGGAGAAGGCCTGGGATGCCGGCTGCGGCCTGATCATCATCGCGAACAAGTGGGACCTGGTCGAGAAGGACGAGAAGACCGCCGCGGCGTACGAGCGGTACCTGCGGGAGCGCGCGCCCTCGCTGCGATGGGTGCCGGTCCTCTTCACCTCTGCGCTCACGGGGCAGCGGGTGCATCGCGCGCTGGACCTCGTGCTCGAGGTCGCCGCCGAACGTTCGCGCAGGATCTCCACGCACGAGGTCAACGAGGTCGTGCGCGAGCTGGTCGAACGGCGCCCGCCGCCGCAGTATAGAGGGCAGCACGTGAAGATCTATTACGCGACGCAAGCGGAGACGGCGCCGCCGACGTTCGTCCTCTTCACCAACTATCCGAAGGGGATCGGCGACGCGTACACGCGGTATCTGCACAACGCCTTCCGCGAGCGTTGGGGTTTCCTCGGCTCTCCCATACGCATCCGGTACAAGGGGAGAAGGGAGGACGGAGCGTGAATCCTGCGCTGCTCCTTGCCGCCAGCTACCTCCTCGGCGCGGTGCCGACGAGCTACATCGTCGGGCGTGTGGCGCGCGGGATCGACCTGCGCGAGCACGGCAGCGGGAACCTGGGCGCGACCAACGCCTTCCGCGTGCTGGGCTGGCGGCTCGCGCTCCCCGTCCTCGTGTTCGACGTCTTCAAGGGTTGGCTCCCGACGTACCTGTTCCCGACGTTGGACGACGCCGGACCGTCCTGGGCGTTCGCGTACGGGGTGGCTGCGATCGTGGGGCACGTGTACAGCGTCTTCGTCCGGTTCCGGGGAGGGAAGGGGGTCGCGACCAGCGCGGGCGTCTTCCTCGCGCTCGCGCCGGTGGCGGTCGGGGTCGGGCTGGCGATCTGGCTCGCCATCGTCTTCACGACGCGCATCGTCTCCCTGGCCTCGATCATCGCGGCGGTTGCGCTGCCGCTCACGGTCTACGCGCTACACGGCCCGACCACGGTTTTCTGGGTCTCCGCCGGGCTTGCGGCGTTCGTGATCTACGCGCACCGCTCCAACATCAGGCGCCTCTTGAAGGGCGAGGAGCATCGGTTCGGGCGGAGGGGCGTGAAGGAGGCACGGTGATGGACAAGATCGCGGTCATAGGCGCCGGAAGCTGGGGGACGACGCTCGCGAACCTGCTCGCCAAGAAGGGACACCCGGTCACGCTCTGGGCCTACGAGCCCGAGGTGGCGAGCGCGATCGAGGAGCACCGCGAGAATCCGCAGTTCCTGCCCGGGATCGCGCTGGATGCGCGCCTTCGCGCGACGAGCGACCTCGCGGAAGCGGTGCCCGGCGCCGACGTCATCGTGGTCGTGAGCCCGTCGCAGCACGTACGCCGCGTGATGGGCGAGGCGGCCCGTTACGTGCCGGACCGCGCCCTGATCGTGAGCGCGTCGAAGGGGATCGAGACGACGACGCTCAAGACCATGGCCGAGGTGCTGTCCGAAACGCTCCCGGGCGGAGAGAGGCGGACGTGCTTCCTTTCGGGTCCCAGCTTCGCCCTGGAAGTCGCACAGGAGCAGCCGACGGCCGTCACCGTCGCGGCCGAGGACGAAGCCGTCGCGCGTCGGGCCCAGGAATTGTTCCAGACCGACTATTTCCGGGTCTACACGACGGACGACGTGCGCGGCGTCGAGCTGGGTGGCGCGCTGAAGAACGTGATCGCCCTGGCGGCCGGAATGGTCGTGGGACTCGGCTTCGGCCACAACACGATGGCTGCCTTGATCACGCGTGGGCTGGCCGAGATCACTCGACTGGGGATCGCGCTCGGCGCGAGGCCGCTGACGTTCGCCGGGCTCGCGGGGATGGGCGACCTGATCCTGACGTGCACCGGCGCGCTCAGCCGTAACCGCAGGGTCGGGATGCTCCTCGCCGAAGGACGGTCCCTCGACGAGATCCTGGCCGAGATGAAGATGGTCGCCGAAGGCGTCGCCACCACGCGCGCGGCGTACGCCCTCGCCGCACGGGAGGGGGTCGAGATGCCGATCCTGGCCGAGGTGCACGCCGTTCTCTTCGAGGGCCGGCACCCGCGGGACGCTGTCGTCAACCTGATGATGCGCGAACCGAAAGCCGAGTTGTGGCGATGAGCGAGCACCCGATCATCCCCAAGGAATACTACTCGATCAGCGAGGTCTGCGAGCTGACGGGGCTCAAGCCGCACGTGCTGCGCTACTGGGAGTCCCAGTTCCCGGGGCTGAGTCCATCGAGGAACCGGGCGGGGAATCGGGTCTACCTGCGCAAGGAAGTCAAGCTGATCCTGCTCGTGAAGGAGTTGCTCTACACGGAGGGGTACACCATCCAGGGTGCGAAGCGGAAGCTCGACCAGCTCCGCCGAGGAGGCGAGCTGGCGGAGGCGGCGAACCAGGCCCTGGACCGCGAGATGGCGACGCTGATCCAGACCGAGCTGAACGAGCTGCTCGAGATCCTGACCCCGGACGCCACCGTCGAAGCGTCATGAGGATCCTGGTCACCAACGACGACGGTTACATGGCGCTCGGGATCAAGACGCTGGCGAGAGCGGCGTCGCGCATTGGCGAGGTGCAGGTCGTCGCGCCGGACCGCGAGCAGAGCGCTGCCAGCCATTCGCTCACGCTCCACTTCCCACTTCGCGTCAACCGTGCCGACGACGGCGCGTTCATGGTCTCGGGCACGCCGACGGACTGCGTCATGCTCGCGATCGGGGAGCTGCTCCCGGAACGCCCCGACATCGTGCTCTCGGGCGTCAATCACGGCGCGAACCTGGGCGACGACGTCCTCTACTCGGGGACCGTGGCCGCGGCCATGGAGGCGACGATGCTGGGCATCCCCTCGATCGCCTTCTC
>VSDC01000151.1:0-5926 GCA_047459275.1 Gemmatimonadota bacterium | reverse complement strand
CCCGGCGCAAGTCCTCGCGCTGGAGGCAACCCAGAGCTTGCACCCCTTCTAGGAACCGGGCAATATAGCACGGGCAGCGGCTGTCAGAGCCGTGGCAGCCGCTCTCGCCTACCGCGGTATCCCAACATCGACCGATATCCCTGAAACCCGTCGACCGCTGCCGATAGACGGTTGGCCCCTGTCACCGGGCGGGCGCGCCGCCCCTGCAGCGGCGCACGCGGTCGTCAACGTGCCCGAACGCGACTCGGAGCTGGAAAAAAGCGACAGTATGGCCCTACCCACGATATTCGAGGTCTGTATCCCGCGCGACGACGTCCTCACCGGTGGCATCGCCGAGTCCGATTTCGCCGCGGATCTCGCCAAGGTGCTGCGCGGAGAAGCGCCCGATGCGTACGCGCGGCCGCGGGACTTCTTCCGGAACACGTATCCGACCCGCGGCCTCAAAGACCTCCTTTCGAACGTCTGCCGGCGGCTGAGCGGCGCGGGCGGCGAGGTCGCGTCGATCTTCCGCCTGGACACGCAGTACGGCGGCGGTAAGACCCACGGCCTGATCGCGCTCGTCCACGCGGTCCGCGGCATGGAAGGCGTCGAGAACGTCGCCGAGTTCATTGATCCTTCCCTGTTGCCGCGGGGCGAGGTGCGCGTGGCCGCGTTCGATGGCGAGAACGCGGACCCGGCGAACGGCCGTACGATGGGCGACGGGATCCGCGCGTACACGCCGTGGGGCGAGATCGCGTACGCTCTGGCCGGCCCCGCGGGATACGAGCGAGTCCGGAGGAGCGACGAAGAGCGCATCGCTCCGGGCGCGGACACGATCCGCGAGCTCTTCGGCGGACGCCCCACGCTCATCCTCCTGGACGAGCTCGCGGTCTATCTCCGCAAGGTCGGCAAGACGCCGCGTGCCGGGGAGCAGCTCACCGCGTTCCTCACGGCGCTCTTCAAGGCGGTCGAGAGCACGCCGAACGCGGCGGTCGTCTACACCCTCGCGGTCGGCAAGGACGGAAAGGCGAGCGACGCGTACGCTGACGAGAACCAGAAGATCGCCGAATGGCTCGCGGAGGCGGAGAGCGTCTCGGCCCGCAAAGCCACACTGCTCAATCCCACGGATGACGACGAAGCGGTCCACGTGCTCCGCCGGCGGCTCTTCGCATCGGTCGATGAAAAGCAGGCGGAGCGGGTCATCCAGGCGTACCGGGAGCTCTGGCAGGCGCACCGCGAGCAGCTCGCAATGGAAGCCGTCGCGCCGGAGACGCTGGAGGCGTTCCGGGTGAGTTATCCATTCCACCCCGAGGTTCTCGGAACGCTCACCATCAAGACGGCCACGCTCAGCAACTTCCAGCGGGTTCGCGGGATGCTGCGCATCCTCGCCCGTACGGTGGCCCAGATGTGGCGGAACCGCCCGCTCGATGCGCATGCGATTCACCTGCACCACATCGACCTGGCGAACGAGACGCTCCGGCAGGAGTTCCTCACCCGTCTCCAACTGGGCCAGTTCGCCCCAGTGATCCGTGGCGACATTGGCGTACGTGATCCGCACCACAAGGCGCTCGCCGAGGAGCTGGACGCAGAGCACTACAAGGGGCTCGTCCCGTATGCCACTTACGTGGCGCGGACGATCTTCATGCACTCGCTCGCGTTCAACGAGCAGCTCAAGGGTGTGTCGTACGAGCGGCTCCGCTACTCGATCCTCGGCCCCGCGACGGATATCAGCTTCATCGAAGATGCCCGGAAGCGCTTCGAGGCCGAATCGGCGTTCCTGGATGATCGCCCGGGAGTGCCGCTGCGCTTCCTCACCGAGGCGAACCTGACCCAGGTGATTCGCCGTCAGGAGCAGCATGTCGATCCTGGCGAGGTCCGGGCGGAATTGAACGACCGGATCCGGGCCATCTTCAGTGGCGACGTCTTCAACCTGGTGCCGTTTCCCGCCGGTGCGTACGACGTCCCCGACGACGGCGGCAACGGCAAGCCGTATCTGGCGGTGATCGGCTACGACGCCGTTACAGTCGGGCCGACGGTGGACGATGTGCCGGAGCTCATCCGTCGGATCTTCGAGCACGCCGGTGCCAATGAGGCCTCCGTCCGGCTCAACCGCAACAACGTCGTCTTCGTGGTCGCCGACGAGCTTAGGCGGGAAGAAATGCGTCGTCTCATGGTCCGGCGGCTCGCGCTGCGGGAGCTTCGTCGCCCCGAGCGGCTCAAAGAGCTGGCCGAGCACCAGCAGGCGCGTGTGAAGGAGTGGGAATCGAAATCGGAGCAGGAGGTGACGGCGGCGATCCAGCAGTGTTACCGCCATGTATTCTATCCGGCGCGGGGACACTTCGACCGGGTGGACCTCGCACACACGGCGGTCGAGCTCCCTCGCGCCGCGGCTACGCCCGGGTCCGGGCAGAGCCAGGTCGTGCGCGCTCTGCGAGACAACAAGAAGCTGCGCACCTCGGACGACCAGCCGGATTCGCCGGCGTACATCCGGGACCGGACGCCGCTCAGGAAGGGCCAGATCACGACGCTCGCGCTCCGAGAGGAGTTCAGACGCGACCCCGCCCTGCCGATCCTTGTCGGTGACGACGTTTTCATCCGCGCGATCCGCAATGGCGTCGAGCAGGGCGAGTACGTATACCGTCGCGGAGAGCTGCTCTACGGCCCCGGGGACCCGGCGGCGGCGATCCACATCGACGAGCAGGCCATCGTGTTCACGATGGAGTACGCCCGCGAGCACGGGATCTGGCCGCGGCCGAAGGTCGAGAAACCGGCGCCGGAGCCCGGACCCCAGGGGCCAGGGCCTGAGCCGCACGTAGGCGGAGACGGCGGCGAAGGCCGCCCGGTGGTCGTCGGACCCCGGCCCGAGAGTAGTGACGGAATCGTGGCGGAAGGTCCGCTGCGTCAGGCGCTCACGCAGATCTGGGAGGATGCGCGCCAGCGCAAGATTCAGCGGCTGGCGGCGCTGCGGTTCCGAGTCTTCGACGCCGCGGATGCCTTCCGGCTCCTCGCCGCGCTCAGTACCCTGCCTCGTAGCCAGAAGCGGGTAACGATCGAAGCGGAGTACGAGACGGCCGGCGGTGGAGAGCTCTCCCTGAGCTTCTCCGGCCCGGTAGACGAGGCGTTCCCGGTCAAGGACTTCCTCGATCCCCAGGTGAGGGCATCGAAAGGGCACACGGTGAACCTCGACGCCGAGGTGTCGTTCGACGAGGGACTTGCCCTGGCTGGCGACGAGGCCGAGAAGCTCACCGAGAAGATCTGCCGGCTGGTCAGCGGCGCCGCTCACGTGACCGCCACCGCCCTGCAGGAGGTGCCGGCGTGAGCAGAGCGAACGCGGCGGTCGCCCAGGCGCCATCTTCCGCCCCGAAGTACGAGCTGCGTGTGCGGCGGAATGGAACGTTCGATCAGGCGTTCGAGGTTTGGCAGCTCCCGGCGCCTGCCACGCCGCATGTGCGATCGCCTGTGCGGGTTGCGGGGCTGCACGGGCGGAATCTGGCACTCGTCGAGTCGCGGGTTCTCAAACGCCTGGCCCAGGCCGGGATTCGCGTGGACGTGGCCGCTTCCTTTTCCGAGCAGCGCTTCGACCTCCCCGAGGAGCTGGCGCTCACCCTCGGCCTCCTTTTCCGCGCGCTGGCGCCGATGCGCAGCCGCGAGAACATGCGCCAGGTGGCCGAGGGGATCGAGGCGATGACGCAGGAGGAAGCCGCCTACTGGCTCGGGATGGCGATGCACCGTCCCAACCCGCGGCGCGTGCTGACCGCATTGCGGTACCTGCTGACCGAACCGAGCCGCAGGCCGGCGGTGGTCGGCTGACACCCGGGCCGCGGCTGAAGATCGACTTCGAAGTAACTGCAGCCGACGGCGACGTCGGCGTTCCCGGAAAGGGGGCGAGCGATGCTGCGATGCCCTTGTGGCAGGACCTACGAAGTCGATGACAGCCTGACCGGCCGCCGGCTTCGCTGCGGTTGTGGCCGCATCCTCACCATCGGGACGACGATCGTCTACGAGCCGCCCCCGCGCCGTGAGCAGCGTGGGGCCAGGAGCGAGAGCCGTCGGGCGCCCTCTGATTCCGGGCGGGATGCAGGGATCCCCGGGTGGGGGGTCATGGCGATCGTCGTCGGCTCGATCGCGGTCATGCTGCTGGTGGCCCCGAAGGATCCGGCCGTGCGATCGGGCGGATCGGGGACGACCCGGCCCCCGGCGGTGTCGACGGGTGTCAGAGGCACCTCGGCTCCGCTGGACCGCTCGCGCGATTCCGCCCCTGCATACCCCGTCGCATGCAATCCCGCCGATGTGATCCGACCGCGGACGAGTCAGGAGCTCGGACGCGACTACGTGACCGGACATGGCCGTCTGACCATCTCGAACGGCACGGCCACGGACGCGGTCGCCGTGCTGGTCAGGGCCTACGACCGCACGCCGTACCGCGCGATCTACATTCGTGCCGGTGAACGTGGCGTCTTCACCCGGGTCGCTCGCGGGCGGTACTACCTCCAGTTCCAGTTCGGCATCGATTGGCTCCGTGAGCGTCGGTTCTGCGAGGTGCGGGGCGTCAGCCAGTTCGTGGATCCCCTCGATTTCAAGGAGTTCTACGACTACGACGGAGTCACGTACACGACGTTCGAAGTCACTCTCCATCCAGTCGCCGACGGGAACGCCAGGACGGAGAGGATCCCGGCCACCGAGTTCCAGTTGCCACCGCTGTGACCATGCGCCCGGAGCCCGGAACCTACCACGTACTCTGCCCGTATTGCGGCGCTCGACGCGTCGAGACCACCAAGCGTGTTCGGATCCTGCGCGGGTACGTCCTCTTCGCCCGGTCCGGTCACGTGACGCTCATCGGCTGCTCCCCCTGCGTCACCGCCCGTGCGAAGAAGGAACTCTGGATCAACCTGCTCGCGGGATGGTGGTGTGTGCCGTGGGGGATCTTCACGCCGGGCGTCATCCTGCAGAACGTCTTCGCGATCCTGACTTCGGCGTCGCAGCGAGACCTCGAGGACGCGCTGCGCCGGGCGGGCGTGGATCCGGAAGACGTGCGCGTCGATTCGCGCGGCTTCACCGGCGAGCAGCGCCGGATGCTCGATGCGGCCTACGCCGTTCTCGGCCGCGCGATTCTCGCCGACGGCCGAGTCGACCGGCGCGAGCTCGACCTCGCCTGCGCCATCATCCAGCGTCTCACCAATTTTCGGATCGCTCGTGACGAGATCATCGATTCACTGCTCCTCTCCGACCCTGCGTCGGTCCGCTTCCATTGGTTCGACTCCTCGTACCGCGTCGCGCTCCTGCGAATGGCCGCGGACGTGGCGAGCATCGATGGGTTCGTCGCGGACAGCGAGGTGCAGTACCTCCGCCGGGTGGCGAGAGCGCTGGACCTCGAAGAGGAGTTCGTCGAGGCGCTACTGCGTGAGGTCCGGGGTTTGGGGCCCGGCGCTCCGCATCCGCGAGAGGCGGACGACGACCTCGCGCGGGCCCTCGCGTGCCTCGGGGTCTCGAACCCCTTCGATATCCTCGAGATCAAGGCCGCTTACCGACGGATGATGCTGCGCTACCACCCGGACCGCGCGGGCGGCGACCGGCAGACGCAGGAGCGCTACCTCCGGATCGCCCAGGAGATCAATTGGGCTTACGACTATTTGCTCAGATACGCCGGGGCGCGTTAGTCTTCCCGCCTTTTGGGCTCCAGAAACGAGGATGGAACGAGGGCGAAGGGCACAATGGCGGTAGATACACGTCTGATCGAACGTTGGTTGCCGATCGCGGAGCTGGGGATCGAGAGCTTGCGGGAGCGGACGCCGATGACGCCGTTCCCGGCGCCGAACCGCCTCCACGTCTGGTGGGCGCGGCGTCCGCTGGTCGCGTCCCGCGCCGCGATCCTCGCCTCGCTGCTCCCGGCCGATGCGGATCGAGAAAGGTTCATGCACGTGCTGGGGATCCATGGGGATCCGGTGGC
>VSDC01000150.1:0-5959 GCA_047459275.1 Gemmatimonadota bacterium | reverse complement strand
CGAGCGTCGTCGCGCCGCGGCGTTCCGGATCGAGCTGACCGCCCGCGACGGCGACATCGACGCCGCGTGGCGCGAGTTCCAGTCGTTCCGCGAGGAGTACGGCGACTCGCCCGAGCTCGACCGCCTCGCCGCCATCATCGGCGAAGCGTTGCTCCGACGCGGCGACGCGGCTCGCGCCGAGCGCGCGCTCGCGAGCGCGAAGGGGCCGCGCGGCAGCCTGCTCAGGGGGCAGATCGCGCTGCGGAACGGAGACGTACGGCAGGCGCGTATGGCGTTCATGACCGCGGCGTCCGGGCTCGACGGGCCCGAGGCGACCGATGCCCTCGCCCTGGCCACCCTCCTCGGCCGGTTGTCGGCGGACGGGGCCCGGATCCTCGGGGAGGTCGTGGCTCGGGCCATGCAAGGAGACGTCTCCGGCGCCGTCGCGCTTCTCGTCGACGAATCCCGACGCCTCGATGGCGCCGAGCGGGCAGGGCTCCTGGATTACGCAGCGGGGCTCGCCGACCGCGCGGCGCTGCACGAGGACGCGGAACGGATCCGCCGAACGATCGTGGCGGAGCACGCCGATACGCCCGAGGCGCCTGCGGCGCTCCTCGCGCTGGGCCGGGCCCTCGCGGCACGGCCCGGCCACGCCGCCGAGGCGCGGTCGTTCCTCGAGCGCCTCGTGCTGGAGTATCCGCGCAGCGCCCTGGTTCCCCAGGCGCGGCGAGAATTGGACCGGCTCCGGGGCCTGGTCCCTCAATCCTGATGCAGTAGTAGTTTCAAGGAAGTCGATCGATGCGTCGTACGTTGTTGTCTCTGGCTCTGTCCGCCCTCATGGTGTCGCCGCTCCACGCCCAATATCTACTGGTGCCAATGGACGCGTCGACACAGACCGACCACCTGAAGGCGTACGGCCTCACGTACTGGACGCTCGCTCAGGGATACACCGCGGAATGGCTGCTCAACTATCGCGGCGGATCGTTCCTGCTCCCCGACCGCGAGCCCATCCGCCGCGAGGCGGCGCTCCGCGGTGTGACGACCGAACAGGTCGACGCCTCCCGCGTCGCGCAGATTCGCGCGCAGATCGAACAGAGCAACATGGAGAGCATCGTCCTGGAGAAGGCGCCGCACATCGCCGTCTACACTCCGCCCAACTCGCCTCCGTGGGACGATGCCGTCACGCTCGCCCTCACGTACGCCGACATCCCGTACGATGAGGTATGGGACGCCGAGGTCCTCCAGGGCCGCCTGAAGGAGTACGATTGGCTGCACCTCCATCATGAGGATTTCACCGGCCAGTACTCGAAGTTCTACATCAATTACGCCGGCGCGGCGTGGCTCCAGGAGGAGGTCGAGCGCAACCGGGCCATGGCCGCGCAGTTCGGCCACCCGCACGTGCCCGCGCTGAAGAAGGCGGTCGCCGAGGAGATCCGCCGCTACGTCGCGGACGGTGGATTCCTGTTCGCCATGTGCACGGCCACGGAGACGATCGAGCTCGCGCTCGCCGCCGTGGGCGTCGACATCGCTGCGTCGTTCAGCGATGGGACGCCGCCCGATCCCAACGCGTCGGAAAAGATGCAATGGGGGCGCACCATGGCCTTCCAGGGCGCGGAGGTTCAGGTCAACCCGACGGTCAACGCCTTCAGCGACATCGATGGACACCAGGTCAACACGCCCTGGAGGCAGCCCCTGGGCGCTTTCACGCTGTTCGAGTTCAGCGCGAAGTTCGACCCGGTCCCGTCGATGCTTGTCCAGAACCATGAGAACGTGATCCCGGACTTCTACGGCCTGACCACCTCGTTCCGTCGGGATCGGCTCAAGCCCGGGACGATCGTCTTGGCGGAGGAGGAGGGCGCGCCGTGGGTCAAATACATCCACGGCACCTATGGGCAGGGGACATGGACGTTCCTCGGTGGTCACGACCCCGAGGATCCGCAGCATCAGATCGGGGACGCGCCGACCGATCTGTCGCTGCATCCGAACTCTCCCGGGTACCGGCTGATCCTGAACAACGTCCTCTTCCCCGCGGCCAAGAAGAAGACGTTGAAGACCTGAGAGATGGCCTGATCGCCGTCCTGTTGGTGAGAGAAGATCTACCGGCTGGGACGCAGGGCCGGCTCAGGTCGTCGGGATGTCCGAGGGCTGGGGAGGTACGGGCGGCGCCGCTGGCGAAGCCAGCGGCGCCGCCATGTTGCAGTCGCCTTCGAAGTCGGCGCCAGGACTGATCGAGATCGCGGGGGCCGTGAGGTCTCCGGTCACGCGCGCACCGGTCTCGAGGTGAATGCTCTCCTCCGCCGTCACATTCCCGATCACGGTTCCCGCGACGGTGACGCTGCGGGCGGAGATATCACCGTGGATGACGGCGGTCGGGCCGAGGCTCACATGGGCGGTCGACTGTATGTAGCCGCGCAAACGTCCGTTGACGATCGCCGGTCGATTGAGGGTGAGCTTGCCGCCTAGCTCGAACCCTTCAGCAATGATGACCGGCGCCTCGATGATCTCCGGATTCGGATTACGAGGTGGACGTTGCCACCGCCAGATCATGTGAAGCCAACGTTACGGGCGCTGGAGCTTCGGGATTGCGAGCTCCTTCTCCTTTTCCTTGTTCTCGCCCTCCTGGGCCGACTCTTCCTTCTTCTCGGCGGAAGCTGCCGGACGAGCCGCCGGCGCCGCCGCGGCCGCCTCGGGCGTGTCCTTGATCTTGGAGACGTTCCCGTTGAAGAAGCCGCCCTTGTTGATCACGAGCGAGTCGGTCTTGATGTTGCCCATGACGCGGCCGGTCGACGCGATCTCCACATCACCCGTCGCGATCATGTTGCCCTCGTAAACGCCCATGATCACTGCATCGACCGTGCGCACGTCGGCCCGGACGACTCCCCGGTCACCAATGACGAGCTTGCCCCCGACGTCGAGCTCCCCACCGACCTCGCATTGGATCTCGATAGAGTCGGCGATCTGGAATTTGCCTTCGATCTTGGCGTGATCTCCGCGGATAGTGAGCAGGTTCTTGGTGCCTTGCGAGTCTGTCGTGTGCATCAGGGGATTCTCCGTCGACCGGTCATGAGGTGAACGTGCGAGCATTATCAACCTCCTTCACTCGAGCCGGTGGGTTTCGGCCGCCGGATTCGGGACCGGCGCGACGCCGGCGGACTCGAAACTGATGTGTACTCGACTCGGGTCCGCCAGGATAAGTGTTTATGCGCGTGCGCGCAAGAAATACGCCTAACGCTCTGACCATCGATTGGCACCTCTCTGGCGGTTTGGGGGTACCTTCGCGGGCCGCATTATGGGCGGCGATTCATTGTCGCGCGAAAATCCCGATAGCGGAGCAGCATTGTCGCGAGTCCTCTATCTGACACCCGAGGCGTCGGCCACGATTCGCGCAGAAGTCGAGCGCGCCCACGGCAACGAGGTGTGCTTCCTGGCACGCGTCGGTGACGGGGGCGACGTCTACGACCCGGTGGTCGTCGCGCGAGGCAACCGCCACGCGGTGCTGGCGGCGGTGCGCTCCGCGGGTCCGGGGATGCTCGTCGTCCACAACCACCCTTCCGGCGAGCTCGAGCCCTCGGACGCGGATCTCGAGATCGCGGCGGAGCTGTACGCCGAGGGCGTCGGGCTCGCGATCACCGACAACGCGGCCGAGGAACTGTACGTCGTGGTCGAGCCGGCCAGGGCGACGGCCTACGAGCCGATCGACGCCGAGGCCATCGTCGCCACGCTCGCGCCCGGCGGCCCGCTCAGTCGGGCACACCCCTTTTATGAGGATCGGCCGATCCAGCGAAAACTTTCGTCCACGATCGTGGAGGCGTACAACGGCGGCGGAATCGCGATCGCGGAGGCCGGAACCGGGACCGGGAAATCGATCGCCTACCTCGTCCCCGCCATTCATTGGGCGCAGGTCAACCGAGAGCGGACGGTGGTGTCCACGAACACCATCAACCTCCAGGAGCAGCTCGTCGGGAAGGACCTGCCGTTCCTGCGCCGAGCGCTCGGCGTGCCGTTCCGCTTCGCCCTGGTCAAGGGGCGAAACAACTACGTCTCGATCCGGCGCGCGCGCCTCGCGGCCCAGAGTGCGAGCACCCTCTTCGATACCGCACAGCAGGCGGAGCTGGACGCGATCCTGGAGTGGCTCAAGAGCACCCGCGAGGGCTCGCTGCAGGATCTTCCGTTCCAGCCTGCGCCCGAGGTGTGGGACGAGGTCGCCAGCGAATCCGACGTTTGTCTGCGCGCCAAGTGCCCCCACTTCGAGGCGTGCTTCTACCAGCGTGCCCGGCGCGATGCGGCGATGGCCGACATCCTCGTCGTCAATCATCACCTTCTCTTCAGCGACCTCGCCGTGCGCCGCGCGCAGGGGAACTACACAGCGCAGGCCGTGCTCCCGGCGTATCGCCGGGTCGTCCTCGACGAGGCGCACAACCTGGAGGACGCGGCGACGTCTCACCTGGGCGCCGCGGTCTCCCGTCGCGGCCTGCTCCGCGTCCTGGGACGGCTCGACCGGCGGGGACGCGGTCTGCTGACCGCCATCGTCGACCGTCTCGAGGACGGACCGGACGATCTGCTCCAGCAGGACGCGCTCGCCCAGGTCCGCGACGGCATCCGTCCCGACGCGGAGAGGGCGCGCGAGCACATCGCCGACTTCTTCGGTCGTCTCGAGGCGATGGCCGTCCAGACCGAGGACGGTGTGCTGAGGCTCGACCCAGACGTCTCGGCGCGCCCCGAGTGGGAAGCGGGGCTCCGCGTCGCATTCGAGAATCTGACGACGGCGCTCGAGGCGCTGGTCCGCGGGCTGAACCGCCTGCGGGACACGATCCGCCTCGACGAACGGTGGCGTGAATCGCTCGAGGAGCAGCTCCTGGAGCTGGAGTCGGTCGCGGGCCGGACGGCCGGCATACTCGACGCCCTGCGCCTGGCGTTCTCGCCCGCCGATGAGACCATGCCCATGGTCCGGTGGATCGAGCGCAGGGGCGGCGGCGGGGGACGGGAGGCGAACGTGGTGGTCAACGCTGCGCCGGTCGACGTTTCCGACGCGCTGCGCGAGGCTCTGTTCGAGCGAGTCGATACCGCCGTGCTGACGTCGGCCACGCTCGCCACGCGAGACGGATTCGACTACCTGCGCAGCCGCCTCGGCCTCATGGGCGGCGGACTGAAGATCGCGGAGGCAGTCTACCCCTCGCCATTCGACTACGAGGAGCAGACCATCCTCGCGATCCCGACGGACCTGCCCGCGCCGGGGGATGGGGACAACGCGCGCTTCGACCTGGCCACCGCGGACGTCGTCCGTGACCTGGCCGAAATGAGCGACGGCGGGATCTTCGTCCTGTTCACGTCGTACCGGTCGCTGAAGCGAGTGGCCGCGGAGCTGCGCCGGCGCGGCATCGACGGCCGCTGGCCTCTCTTCGTGCAGGGCGAGGCCCCGCGGGCGCGGCTGGTGGAGGCGTTCACCGCATCCGGGCACGGAATCCTGCTCGGCGTCGCCTCGTTCTGGGAGGGCGTCGACGTGCCCGGCCGGCCGCTCCGCGGCCTGGTGATCACGAAGCTGCCGTTCAAGGTTCCGTCCGAGCCGCTCACCGCCGCCCGTGTCGAGGCGATCGAGAGGGCCGGCGGGAACGCGTTCTACGAGTACATGCTCCCCCACGCCGCGCTTCGCCTGAAGCAGGGATTCGGCCGGCTGATCCGGTCGCGTGCCGACCGCGGCGCGATTCTCCTCCTCGACCGTCGCGTCGTCGAGAAGAGCTACGGGAAATACTTCCTGGACTCCCTCCCTCCGGCGCCGGTTCGCGTGGGACCCTGGGCCGAGATCGCACCGGCGGTGCGGGGGTTCTACACGCTGGAAGGAAGCTGGGCGGGATCGTCGTGAGACATTGCGGGAGGCAAAGCGACGGGGCCGCCGGGCCAGGATCCTGGCCCGGCGGCCCCGGGTTCTTTCCGGTCACGCGCCTCGCTCCCTTCCGGTCACGCCGCGATGAGGCGTCTCACG
>VSDC01000149.1:0-5964 GCA_047459275.1 Gemmatimonadota bacterium | reverse complement strand
AGCGAGTGGAGCACCCCGTTGACCAGCCCGCCCACCCACTTCCCCGCCACGCGCTTCGCCATCTCGACAGCCTGCGAGACGGCGGCGTACACCGGAACGCTCCCCATCTCCAGGAGCTGGTACGAGCCGAGTCGCAGGATGTCGAGCACGTCCGGCTCGAGCGACGCGATCCCGCGACGCACGAGGCCGTCGAGCATCCAGTCGATCCGGCCGCGCAGCCGGAGCGTACCCAGGACCAGCTCCTGGACCCACGGCCGCTCCCTCGGCGTCACGCGCTCGAGCACCCGCGCCAGGGCCCGGTCCGCCAGCTCGCCCCGGCGGACCGCTCGTAGCGCATCGAGGGCGGCCCAACGAGCCGGCGTGACGCTCAATCCAGCATACCCGTGGTCGGCGACGACGGAACCGCCACCTCCCGACGCGGCATCCGGCCCGCGAGGTAGGCCAGACGCCCGGCCTGGACGGCGAGCTTCATGGCACGGGCCATACGGACGGGATCCTTCGCCTCGGCGATCGCCGTGTTCATCAGGATCGCGTCCACGCCCTGCTCCATGGTCAGGCACGCATCGGAGGCCGTGCCGACGCCGGCGTCCACGATGACCGGCACCGAGAGCCGGCTCTTGATCTCTCGGATGTAGTACGGATTGACGAGCCCAAGACCGCTCCCGATCGGGCTCGCCAGCGGCATGACCGCCGCGCACCCGGCATCCTCCAGCCGGAGCGCCGTGACCACGTCGTCGTTGGTGTACGCCAGGACCTTGAACCCTTCGGCCACGAGAATCCGCGCCGCCTCGAGCGTCGCGGCGACGTCCGGGAGCAGCGTTCGCTGGTCGCCGATGACCTCGAGCTTGATCCAGTCGTTCAGCCCGGCCGCACGCGCGAGACGGGCGTAGCGGACCGCCTCCTCCGCGGTGTAACACCCCGCCGTGTTCGGCA
Source organism: Gemmatimonadota bacterium (assembly GCA_047459275.1). GTDB lineage: Bacteria > Gemmatimonadota > Gemmatimonadetes > Longimicrobiales > RSA9 > CALBZE01. Next base: position 5,031 of record VSDC01000149.1, on the reverse strand, counting down.
GGATGAAGATCTTCTCCGGGTCGAGGTGGTAGAGGATCCCCTCCTCCTTGGTCCGGTCCAGGTCGACCCGCCGCACCGCGACGGTCACCATCTCGGCGCCGCTGGCCTCGATGGCACGGACCATCTCCTCGTTCGAACGGTATTTCCCGGTGCCCACCACCAGCCGGGAGCGGAACTCCCGCCCCGCGATCACCAGCGGCGTGTCCTTTACGGCCTCATCTATCGTCGTGGTCGTCATGGATCCTCCAGGAATCGGGGGTGCCCCCTCACCCGCCTCCCACGAAGTGCACCAGCTCGAGCGTGTCGCCCGCACGCACCTCGGTGGAATCGTAACGAGCGCGGTCCAGGATCTCGCGGTTGTGCTCGACCACGACCAGACGGGGGTGCAACCCCAGATCGGCGAGCAGCCCCGCGACGGTGCGCCCGGCGGCGACCTGCCGCGTCTCGCCGTTGAGTGTGATCTCGATCGTCGCCTGTGTCATATCGTGCCCTCCTCGAATACAGCGAGATACCGCCGCGCCGCTTCGGCGGGATCGGCCGCGTTCCAGACGCCGCCGAGCACGGCGACGCCGTACGCTCCCGCCTCCAACACGGCGCCCGCGCGCTCCGGCGTGATCCCGCCGATCGCCACGATCGGCGCGCGCGCTCCCTGCACGGTCGCCCGCACGAGGTCGGGTCCCGCGCCGGGCTCGCCGGGGTGCGATGTCGTCGGGAAGATCGTCCCGAGCAACACGAAATTCGCACCCGCCCGCTCCGCGTCCAGCACCTCGGCGGCGGAGTGGGCCGAGTAGCCGATCAGCGCCTCCGGACCCAGGAGCCGCCGCGCCTCCGCCACCGGGATCGACCGGCGGCCGAGTTGGACGCCCGCGGCGCCGCACGCCAGCGCCACGTCGACCCGGTCGTTGACGAGGACCACGGCGCCGGCCCGAGCCGCCACCGGGAGGAGCCGCTCGGCCAGCGCGTAGAGCGCTCCGCCCGCCAGCCCGTGCCCCCTGAGGTGTACCGCAGTCGCCGGGCCGCACGCCTCGATCACTCGCGTCGCCGCGTCCACGAATCCGGCGCGGCCCAGGACCTCGTCCGATGTGACCAGGTGCAGCCGCGGCAGCCTCATTCGAAGCGGTCGCCCGTCTTCGGGCCGCGCCCCCGAACCCATTCCGCGGAGGTCATGCGCCGCTTCCCCGCCGGCTTCGCCTCCCGCGCGTAGAGAGCGCCCGAGCCGCATGCGATGAACAGCCCCTGGGTCGGGTCGCTCGGGTCCGCCTCGAGGATCGTGCCCGGCGGTTCGTCGTGCACCTCGTCCGGGGCGGGGAGTGGACGGTACAGCTTCACCTCCTCGCCCCGCCAGGTCGTCCACGCCCCCGGCACGGGGTCGAGACCCCGGATCCAGCGGTCCAGCTCTTCGGCGGAGAGCGTCCAGTCGAGCCGCGCATCCTCCCGGGTGATCTTGGGCGCATACGTCGCCCGTGACTCGTCCTGCTCGACCTCCTTCAGCTCCCCGATCTCGAGGAGCGCAAGCGCTTCGATGAGCGCCGACGCGCCGACCTCGCTCAGCCGCGTCCACAGGTCGCCCGCGCGCTCGTCCGGCGCGATCGGCTCGCGGACCTGGAGCAGGATCGGACCCGCGTCCATCTTCTCGACCATCCGCATGATCGTGACGCCGGTCTCCCGATGGCCGCGGATGATCGCCCAGTTGATCGGCGCCGCCCCTCGCAGCTCGGGGAGCAACGACGCGTGCACGTTGATCGAGCCCCGCGGCGGCAGCTCCAGCACCTCCCGCCGCAGGATCTGGCCGTAGGCGACCACCACCGAGATCTCCGGGTCGAGGCGACGCAGCGCGTCCAGGAACTCGGGGCCCCGCGGCCGCTCCGGCTGCAACACCTCGATCCCCTCCTGGAGCGCCACCTCCTTGACCGGCGGCGGCTGGAGCACCCGACCCCGCCCCGCCGGCCGGTCCGGCTGCGTGACCACCCCCACCACCTCGTGCCCCTCGCCGATCAACGCCCGGAGCGACGGGACCGCAAAGTCGGGCGTGCCCCAGAAAAGCACCCTCACGCTCGCACCCTCGTGGCTCGCTAGCGCTGGAGCTTCTTCCAACGATTCAGCAGCATCTGCCGCTTCAGGGGGCTGACCCGGTCGATGAAGAGCACGCCGTCCAGATGATCGATCTCGTGCTGCAGCGCCCGCGCGAGAAGGCCGGTCCCCTCGATCCGGCGCGGCTTGCCATCCCGATCCAGCCCCTGGACCACGACGGACGCCGGGCGCTCGACGATCTCCTTCAGCCCCGGGATGCTCAGGCACCCCTCCTCCCCCCGGTCCATCTCCTCGCTCGCCTCCACGATCTCGGGGTTGACGAGCGCGAAGGGCGGCACGTCCGGGTCCCGCACGTCCACCACGATCACCCGCTTCCCCACGCCAACCTGGGGCGCGGCCAGCCCGACCCCATCGGCCGCGTACATGGTCTCCAGCATGTCGTCGATCAGGGTGCGGATCTCATCGTCGACGATGCTGACCGGCTCGGCCCGCGCCCGCAGGATCGGGTCGCCCAGGATCCGGATCTCTCGAATCGCCATCGATGCGTGCTACTTCTTCTCCGTCGCCTCGGCCGTGAAGACGCGCGCGATCTTGCCCCGCGCCACCACGACCCGCGACTCGCCCGTCTTGATCGTGACCCGGTCCTCGGCCAGATGCACCACCTCGCCCAGGATCCCGCCCTCCGTCATCACCTGGTCGCCCCGCTTGAGCGCGGCCAGCATCTGCTGATGGCGCTGCTGCAGCTTCCGCTGCGGGCGGATCAGCAGGAAGTAGAATATCGCAAAGATCGCGACGAGCTGGATCAGGAAGATCAGCCCGCCGCTCGCACCCTGCCTCTGGAGCGCCAGCAGCGCCACACTGTAAAGACCCACGTTCATCCTCCCGTTTTCGCGGACCGGGCGCTGCGCCAGCGCCCGAGCCAGTCCTCGCTCCACCCCTCGAATTCGCCGTCCAGGATCGCCTCGCGCGCCCGCCCGGCCAACCGGACCAGGAAGCGGACGTTGTGCAGCGAGAGCAACCGCAATCCCAGCACCTCCCCGGCGACGAAGAGGTGCCTGAGGTACGCCCGGCTGAAGTTGCGGCACGTGTAGCAGTCGCACGCCGGGTCCAGCGGCCTCGGGTCCGTGCGGAACCGCTCGGCCCTTATGTTCACCTGGCCCTCGTCCTCGACCCACGCCGTGCCGTTCCGGCCGTTGCGGGTCGGCGCCACGCAGTCGAACATGTCGACGCCGCGGCGGATCCCCTCGACCAGGTCGTCCGGGTACCCGACACCCATGAGGTACCGGGGTGCACCCGACGGGAGTTCCGGCTCGAGGACCTCGAGCATCTCGTACATGACCGGCTTCGGCTCTCCGACCGACAGCCCGCCGATCGCCCAGCCGCGCCAGTCGCCGATCTCGCGGATCCGGGCGACGGCCTCTCTCCGGAGATCGGCGAACATCCCGCCCTGCACGATCGGGAACAGCGTCTGCTCGGGCCCGCCCTCGGCCTCCAGCTCGGCGAGACGCGCGCGGCACCGTTCCAGCCACCGCAGCGTCCGCTCGTGCGCGGCAAGCGCAGTCTGCCGATCCGCGTCCCCCGGCGGGACCTGGTCGAACGCCATGATCACGTCCGCGCCGAGCGCCCGCTGGATCTCCATCACCCGCTCGGGCGTGAACAGGTGGCGGGAGCCGTCGATGTGGCTCTGGAAGACGACGCCCTCCTCCCGCACCTCGTTGATCTCCGCCAGGCTGAAGACCTGGAAGCCGCCCGAGTCCGTCAACACCGGCCGGTTCCACCGCATGAACCCGTGCAGCCCGCCCATCTCCCGCACGACCTCGTGCCCCGGCCGGAGGAACAGGTGGTACGTGTTGCCGAGGATGATCTCGGCGCCCAGCTCCTCCAGCTCGTCCGGCGAAAGCGTCTTCACCGTCGCCTGCGTGCCGACGGGCATGAACACGGGCGTGTGCACGGTGCCGTGCGGCAGCCGGAACACCCCTGCACGAGCCGCACCCGCGGTGCGGATCACTTCGAATTCGAACATCCCACTGAATTTAAGCGAAAATCGACGAGCCGCCACCCGCGCACCTCCGCCGCATTCCCGGACGGGGTGCGACGGCGCGCGGCCCGGATGCGCCCGGTCGCTCTCGTGGCGCCGGCCACGCCTCACGCGACGACGCCTCGGTCAGATCACCGCCATGGCGTCGCCGTACGAGTAGAAGCGGTACCCCTCCTCGACCGCGACTCCGTACGCCCGCATCACGTTTTCGTACCCCCCGAACGCGGCGACGAGCATGAGGAGTGTGGAACGGGGCAGGTGGAAATTGGTGATGAGCCGGTCGACGGCCTTGAAGCCATAGGGCGGGCGGATGAAGATGTCGGTCCAGCCGCTGCCGGCGTGGATCCGTCCATCGTCGGTCGCGACGGTCTCGAGGGTCCGGACGACGGTCGTGCCCACGGCCCAGATCCGGCCCCCGGCGGCTCGCGTGTCGTTCAATACCCTGGCGGTCTCGTCCGGGACCGTGTAATGCTCCGCGTGCATGCGATGCTCGCCGGGGTCCTCGGTCTCGACCGGCCGGAACGTGCCGATCCCGACGTGCAGCACCAGGCGGGCAAGGCGCACACCCTTGGCCTCGAGGGCGTCGAGGAGCTCTCGCGTGAAGTGGAGCCCCGCGGTCGGCGCCGCCACCGACCCGGCCTCGCGGGCGAAGACGGTCTGGTAACGCTCGGCGTCCTCCGGACCGGCCTCGCGCTCCACGTACGGCGGGAGCGGGATGCGTCCGTGCCGCTCGAGCGCGACTTCGATGGGGAGCGGCGTCACGAGCCGGACGATGCGACCGCCGTCCGGCGTCGAATCCACGATCTCGACGCTCAGTGTCTCCGCGATCTCGACTATCCGCCCCGGCTTCAACTTGCCGCCGGGCCGCACGAGCGCCTCCCAGAGCGCGTCGCTCTCCCCGAGGGGACGGAGGAGCAGGATCTCGGCAGCGGCACCGGTCGGCTTTCGGCCCACGAGACGCG
>VSDC01000148.1:0-5975 GCA_047459275.1 Gemmatimonadota bacterium | reverse complement strand
GTCGCAGCTCCAGCAGGAGCCCGACTATCAACGCTGGTCCGTCCACGAGGACATCATGGTCACGAGCCCGCAGACCGGCCAGCCGGGGATGCAGCCGGGAACGCAACCGGGTACGCAGCCGGGGCAACAACCCGCCTCCCCGATGGACACGGCACCTGGCGCCACCGGCACGGGTACCACCAACTCGGGCAGGAGCAACTGATCGACGGCGGCCCCGGCCGATTTCCGAGGAGCGCCCCGGCTACTGGCGGGGCGCTCCTGGCCCCGGCACCACACAGCCGCCCGGGCCCGCCGCTGCACGCCACCAACCGATCCCGGTTCCTGCAAGGAGGCGGATTCCAGAGACGGAGGGACTCCGCGATGACCCGCATCTCCCGCGTCGCCCTCGCCACTCTCGCGACGATCGTGCTCCCCGCGACGTTCACGGCCGCACTCCCGGCCACCGCCGCAGCCCAGACCCAGGACACCGAAACGATCCGCCGGACCTACACCTTCCTCGGCGACCGCCTCTCGGTCCGCGTCGACGGCGCCGTACCGGGCACGCTCCGCGTGATCCGCGGTGAGAGCGGCCGCATCGAAGTGGCGGGTCGGGTACGGCACGGCCTCGCCGGTTTCGGCCTGTCGAGCCGGAACGGCCACGTGCTCCACCTGACCGCGGTCGGAGGCGAGCACGCCGATTACATCCTGGTGGTCCCCGATGCCGTCCGCGTCGAGGTCCGGCTCCCGGGCCAACCCGTCGCCGAGGTGGTCGGAACGTTCCAGGACGCCGCCAGCTTCCGGTGGGGAGCTACCGAACGCTGAAACAACCGTCGCCCACCACCCGGGTCCTGGCGGCCTGGCCGTGTTCTGCGCCCGTGCCGGACCAGCATGCCCCCTGGGGCACGGCTCTTGCGCCCTCCGGCCCGGCGGAACGCCGCCAACCAGGAGCCGAGCCGTATGGCCCAGGGATCCCGTCCCCCCGAGGAACTCCTCGAACAGCTCTACCAGACCGGCCAGCAGTTGATGCGCACGCGGGCGCGCCAGCGGGCCCACGGACCCCCCTCCGACTGGGGCCGGGGCGACAACCCGCCCGCCTGGGAGGAGCCGAACCTCGCCGATCGCGCGGCGGAGGAGGAAGAAGCGCTCCGCCAACGGTTCCGCACCCTCGTCGACGAGTTCATCCACCGCATCGACGCACAGTAGCCGATGACCGACGTCGCCATGGCGCTCCCTGCCCCACCCCCTTACATTGGGCTCGTCCCGAACACGCCCCCGAACGTGGAGCACCGCCATGCGACCAACCCACGCGCCTGCCCGCCATCGCGGCGCTTTCGGCGCCGGTGTATCCCGACCACGCCACGCGCTGGCGTGGCTTTGCCCTAACTTCAACGATCATTGGAAACTGCAAAACTTCGCCCCGCTGAACCCTTGAGTTCGGGGGCGAGTTTTTGTAAGTTGTTTCATTGATTTCTCACGACAATGAGGAACTGGGGAACCATTCCCGATTCTCGTTGATTTGGAAGGCGTTCGCGGCCGGCGGGAGTACGTGCGTGCCCTCGTCGCCCTTTGGAAAGGAGACCTATGGCCACGACGACCGTGAAGCCGAAGACGGAGCTGCGGGCTCCGCTCCACGAGCTGGATGACGGCGAGCTGGTGGCTGCACACCTGGAGGGCCATGCCGGCGCGTTCTCGGAGCTGTACGATCGCTACCGGGACAAGCTGGTGCATTTCATCACGCGGAAGACGGGAGACCGGGACCGGGCGGAGGACCTGGTTCAGGAGGCGTTCATCCGCGTCACGCGCCATCTGCACAGGTTCGACCAGTCGAAGAAGTTCTCGACCTGGATCTACACGATCTGCTCGAACCTGGCGAAGAACGAGCTGCGGAACCGTTCTCGCAGCCCGCTGGTCCTCTTCCAGAAGCTGACGACGCACTGGGAGCCGGAGCATCGGCCGCTGCAGTTCGAGGACTCTTCGATGCGGCCGGATGACATGTACCGCAAGCGGTACCTCCAGGATCTCGTCGAGCGGATGGTCGACGAGCTGCCGGAGCATCACCGGCTGGTGTTCAAGCTGCGCGAGCTCGAAGGGAAGAGCTACGAGGAGATCGCCGAGATCACCGGCGTGAACCTCGGGACGGTGAAGTCGCGGCTTCACCGCGCACGGACCAGCTTCGCCGAACGGATCGAGCCCTACCTCAACTGAGGCGGTACGGGCGGATCCGGGTCGCCGCGCGGCGCGTGCAGCGCCGGGAGCTTCAGGCGACGACGCACCGCGCGGTTGCGGACGTGACACACGAACGGGCCGGCGAACCCCCATCGCCGGCCCGTTTTCTTGTTGCCCGGGCGACGCGCGGGTTACCCAGGCCATGCGCGAACCACCCGGGCGACGCGCGGGTCACCCGGGCGATGCGCGACACGGTTCCCGCGGTCGTCGCGGCGTATCGCCCTGGCCAACTCCCTACTCCAGCATCGCCTCCAGCGAGATGTCGACGTTTCCCTTGAGCGCCTGGGAGATGGGACAGCCATCCTTGGCGGCGTTGGCGGCCTTCATGAATGCGGCCTCGTCGGCGCCGGGGACGCGCCCCCGGACGTGGAGACGCATGCTCGTGACCCTGAAGCCGTCGCCGACCTTGTCGAACGTGGCCGTGGCCCGTACGTGGAGACGCTCCGGCGTGTGCCCCGCGCTGGCGAGTTGATGGGACATCGCCATGGCGAAGCAGGAGGCGTGGGCCGCCGCGAGCAGCTCCTCGGGGCTGGTCTTGCCGCCGGGCTGCTCGGTCCGGGATGCCCACGTCACCGGCATCCCGGTCGCCAGCCCGCTGCTCTTCAGGTCGATCCTCCCCTGACCCTGCGCCAGGTTCCCCTCCCAAGTCACTTCTGCGATCCGATCCGCGGCCATGTTCCACCTCCTCGTCAGGGACACCGTTGGAAATCGCAGGGGAAGATCGGACCCGGTGCCGGCCGGGGCAAGGGTATGTACGGCTCGAGTGCGCAGGGAGGGGAGTGCGTGCCGCCGCCCCCCGCAGCCGGCCGAAGTCTGTGCGCCTCGGGACGCACAGTCCTCACCGTCCCCCACCCACCATCCTCGGCCGCTCCGCGGCATTCGCGACCTCCGCGCCGAGAAGCCAGGCGAACTCCGCGTAGCGTCTCAGGCCCGAGAACGGGAAATCCGGGTGCCACTCGTCACCCGGCTGGTGGTACCTGTCCCAGCGGGCGTGGAGCGCCTCCCGCTCCGCTCGCGAAACGCCCTCCCATTCGGATCCGGGGATGAGGAAGACCGCCGGCACGCCGGCGCGCAGGAACGGCCAGTAATCAGAGTTCGCGCGCGGCCCGGACGGTTCGGCCGTCCATCCCTGGTCCGCTGCGACGCGGCGCGCGACGTCCCCCAGGGTGGACATGGTCCCGCCGGCCACGCGCCAGCTCCGCGGCGGCGCGGGCGGCGCACCGGCGTCCAGATTGATGACCGCGACCGTGCGCTCCAGCGGAATCAACGGCTCCGCCGCGTAGTACGCCGAACCGAGCAGGCCCAGTTCCTCGCCCGTGAAGAAGAGGAGCAGCACGGACCGCGCGGGCGGCTCCCTTGCGAACGCCTCCCCGATGGCGAGCAGCATCGCGACGCCCGCAGCGTTGTCGGAGAAGCCGTTGTAGATCGAATCCCCGCTCGCGTCCGCCGGGCCGATCCCGAGGTGGTCGTAGTGCGCGGTGTAGGCGACGACCTCGTCCCGTAGCGCGGGGTCGTGCCCCGGGATGAGCGCCGCGACGTTCGCCGCTGCGACCGGCCTCTCGGAGATGCGGATCGTCGCCTCGATCACGCGGTCGAGGGGGAGCGCGTGGAACGGCTTCGTGCCATCGAGCGCGTCCCGGGCGAGGGGCGCGCCGGCGAGCAGCGCGGCGGTGAGGCGCGGACCGGCCACGAGCGTGGGGAGCGGCGACTGCCACGCCGGCTCGTCGACGTCGGCGTCGACGTAGTAACGATCCACGCCGCGGCCGCGGGCGAACGCATCGAACCGGTCGCTCTCCGGGATGAGGTAGACGACGCCCGCGGCGCCGCGTCGCGTCCAGTCCGGGATCAGCTCCGCGGCGCGGTCGCCGAGCGTGCCGATGAGGACGACGACCTGGCCGTCGAGCCGTTCGTGGTCGGCGAGGGCATCGCGGGCGAGGGCGGCGGTGCCGACGAAGAGCGCGGCGCCGGAGAAATCGCGGAACGCGTCCCTGCCGCCTCGCTCGACGATGAAGTCCGTGCCGCTCCTGTACTCGGTTCGCGTGCCGCTACGGTCGACGACGACGCGCGTCGCCTCGTCGTCGACCGTCGCCACGCGCAACGGAACGGGCTGGAAGTACCCACCGTCGGCAGCGGCGCCACGGGCACCGATCCGCTCGAGCTGACGACGAATGTAGTCGGCGGCGATCCGTTCGCCCCGCGTCCCGGTCCCACGCCCCTCGAGCCGGTCGTCGGCCAGGAATCGGGTGTGCTCACGCAGGGCCAGCGTGTCGATCAGCGGCCGGGACTCGTCGAGTCGGGGCAGGGAGGTATCGACGCTCTGAGCCGCCGTCGGTGCCGCGAAGAGAGCCACGAGAATCGCCGCCCCGGCGCCGGCCCGGATTGCAGTTCCGACCATGCCTGTCGCGACGATCCCCCGCACGCCGACGACCAGGGCTCTCAGCTCATCCCTCATGTGCTGTCCTCATTCACGATCTGATTCGACCTACCCCGGGCACGCACCGAGGGTGCCGGTGGCCCGGAACTTGTCCAGTCTTCGGCGCACATTAATATTTCGCATCTTTCTCCCCCCAACCGAGTACGAGCCGTGCGCATCAGTCCGAACATCGCAGAGTTGACGCCATCGGCGACCATGGCGGTCGCGGCCCTCGCCAAGGAGCTCCGTGCCCAGGGCCGGGACATCATCGACCTGAGCGCGGGCGAACCGGATTTCCGGACCCCTGACTTCATTGCGCAGGCCGGGATCGCGGCGATCGCGAACGGCGAGACGCGCTACACGCCGCCCGCCGGCCTGCCGGCGCTGCGCCAGGCGATCGCATCGAGCATGGAGCGCCGCTACGGCCGGCGCTTCGACCCCATGGGCGTCGTCGTGACGGCTGGCGCGAAGCAAGCGATCTTCAACGCCTGCTTCGTCCTTTTCGGCCCCGGCGACCGGGTGCTGATCCCGGCGCCGTACTGGACCAGTTACCCGGAGCTGGTCAAGCTCTCGCGGGCGGAGCCGGTGATCGTCCCGGCTCGCGAGGACCGTGGCTTCAAGGTCGGGCCCGAGGAGCTGGATGCGGCCTGGGACGAGCGGGTGCGCGGCTTGATCCTGAACTCTCCGTCCAATCCCACCGGCGCGGTCTACACGCGGGAGGAGCTGGAATCCATTGCACGCTGGGCCGCCGAGCGCGAGATCTGGATCCTGAGCGACGAGATCTATTCGCGGATCCACTTCGCCTCGAGTGCGCCGGCGACCGGGCTCCTCGACCTGGACCCGGCACTCTCCGAGCGCGGCGTCGTCATCGATGGCGCATCCAAGGCGTTCGCGATGACGGGCTGGCGCATCGGCTTCTCCTACTCGGACCCCGTGCTCGCCAATTACATGGCTGCATTGCAAAGCCACACCACGTCGAACGCGGCGGCGCCGTCCCAACACGCGGCGATCGCGGCGTACAACGCCGAGCCGCTCGAGGAGGAAGCGATCACGAAGATGGTCGAGGTCTTTCGCCAGCGCCGCGATCTGTTGCTCGATCTGTTCCGCGAGCGGCTGCCAGACGTGCCCTACGTGCGCCCTGAGGGCGCGTTCTACCTGTTCTTCCGGGTCGACGGCTTCTACGGCGGCGCCGTGAAGGACTCCGTCTCGTTCTGCAACGACCTCCTCGACCGCACGGGCGTCGCTCTCGTCCCCGGGGCAGCATTCGGCGACGACCGCTACGTACGCCTCTCGTTCGCTGCATCGGAGGAAGCGCTCGACCGCGCCGTCGCGAGGATGGCGGAGGTCCTCGCCCGAT
>VSDC01000147.1:0-5984 GCA_047459275.1 Gemmatimonadota bacterium | reverse complement strand
TGTACTTCTCGCGCTTCGTCCGGTAGACCAGGTCGTGCCGGTCCTCGCGGATCACCGGCCGGTTCGTCGGGATGACCGCGACTTCCAGCCCGTAGATCTGATGGAATTCGCTCTCTTCCGTCTCCGCCGTACCGGTCATCCCGGCCAGCTTGTCGTACATCCGGAAGTAGTTCTGGATCGTGATCGTGGCCAGCGTCTGCGTCTCGCCACGCACGGCCACGCCCTCCTTCGCTTCCACCGCCTGGTGCAGGCCATCGGACCACCGCCGCCCCGGCATCTTCCGGCCCGTGAACTCGTCGACGATGACGACCTGCCCGTCCTCGACGATGTACTGCTCGTCCTTGTGGAAGAGCGTGTACGCCTTGAGGAGCTGGTGGATGACGTGGATCTTCTGGCTCTTCTCCGCGAATTCGCGCTCGAGCGCCTGGATCCGCTCCCGCTTCTCGTCGACCGACAGCTCGGGGTCGCGCTCGATCGCCCCGATCGCCTCGGACAGGTCCGGCACGACGAAGGCGTCGGGATCCTCGGGCGAGAGCACGTCCAGCCCCTTGTCCGACAGGTGGACGTTGTGCCCCTTCTCGTCCATCGCGAACAGCACGAGTTCGTCGAGCTCGTGCAGTCGCTTATCCCGCATATAGATGCCTTCGATCTGCTGAACCAACTTCTGCAGGCCCGGATCGTCGGCGAACAACTTCAGGAGCCGCTTGTTCTTCGGCATCCCGCGCTTGGCGGCGAGAAGCTTCTCGCCCGCCTCCTGCGTGCGCCCCTCCGCCAGGTCGCGCTCCGCCTCCGCGATCAACTCGTTGACGATGTGCGTCTGCTTGCGGTAGAGGTTCGCGACCATCGGGTTGTACTGCCGGTAGACCTCCGACTGCTCCTGCCCGACGGGGCCGCTGATGATCAGGGGCGTGCGTGCCTCGTCGATGAGGATCGAGTCGACCTCGTCGATGATCGCGTAGTAGTGCCCGCGCTGGACCCGCTGGTCCAGCGAGAGGACCATGTTGTCGCGCAGGTAGTCGAAGCCGAACTCGTTGTTCGTGCCGTAGGTGATGTCGGCGAGGTAGGCCTGACGGCGCTCGGGGGTGCCGGGCTCGTGCAGGTCGATGCAGTCGACCGTCATCCCGAGGTAGCGATAGAGGGCGCCCATCCACTCGCTGTCGCGCTGGGCCAGGTACGAGTTCACGGTGACGAGGTGCACCCCGCGCCCGGCGAGCGCGTTGAGGTAGAGAGGCATGGTGGCGACGAGCGTCTTCCCTTCACCCGTCGCCATCTCCGCGACCTTGCCGCGGTGCAGCTGGATCGCGCCCATGATCTGGACGTCGTAGGGAACCATGTCCCAGACGACCTTCTGCCCGGTGACGACGATCTCGGATCCGAGCAGCCGCTGCGCCGCCGCCTTCACCGTGGCGTAGGCCTCGGGGAGGATCTCGTCGAGGACCTGCTGGATCGTGGCCTTGAGCTCGTCCTCGGTCTCGTTGATCTGGAGCTGCAGCCGTTCGCGTTCGGCGGCGTCCTCGGTGTGGCGCTTCGTCTCGCGCAGCTCGGCGAGCCGCGCCTCGAGCGCCTCCGTCCGTTCCCGGACGATCCCGCGCAGCTTCTCCGTCTGCTTCTTCAGCTCCTCCTCGGGCAGGGCGGCGAGCCGCTCCGCGATGGTGTTGATCTCCTGCACCAGCGGAAGCAGCCGCTTCACCTCCCGCTCGTGACGCGTGCCGAAGACCTTGGAGAACAGATTCTTGAGCATGGATCCGCTGTCGCGTTGAGTTCCGTCGTCACCTCGATCCGGGGTGATACCCCCTGGGCCGGGACCGGGTCCAGTTCAGGCGCGCCTGAGGCGCGGACGCGGCCGCGTGAGAGCGCGGTTACGGCGCGTGGGCGCCGCCCAGGGACGCGCGGGCGCGGCCGGTACCATGGGCCCTCCGATAGGCGCCCGGGCACGGCCGGCGGCTATGCCGCCGGCGGCGTCGTCGCCGCCCGAAGGGCCGCGCCCGCGCACCGAACGTGCGCTACCTCAGACCGCTTCCGCTCCCGGCGCTACCGGTCGGCCACGCCCACCCCCGTTCCACCCCGTACAACCCCTCCCGCCGAATCATCTCCTCGACCGCCGGCGGCACAAGGTACTTCACCGGCTCCCCCGCCGCGAGACGCCGGCGGATCTCCGTCGCCGAAATGTCGACGCGCGTGACCGGGAGCCATTGGTAGGCGAACTCGCGAGGCAGCTCGGGCGGCTCGGCACCGCCGCGGGACATGACCACGATCGTGGCCAGCCGGGCGATCTCGTCGGGTTCGCGCCACGTGTGGAACTCCCGGAACTGGTCGACGCCCAGCAGCAGGAAGAGCGCGCCCGTCGGGTCCCGCTCCCGCAGCTCACGCAGCGTGTCCACCGTGTACGACGGACCGGGGCGCCGCAGCTCGATGTCGCTCGTGGCAAAGCGAGGGTCCCCCGCCGTCGCGGCGCGGAGCATCTCCAGCCGCTGCTCGGGCGTCGCCTTCACACGCCCGCGCTTGTGCGGCGGCACCGCCGCCGGCACGAAAACGACCTGGTCCAGCCCGAGCGCCGCCCACGCGTCCTGGGCGACGATCAGGTGGCCAATGTGCACGGGGTCGAACGTGCCCCCGAAGATTCCTAGCCTCACCGGCCGTTGGCGAGGGAGATCGACCGGGCCTGCTCGGCCTCGGCGGTGTTCGGGAATTCGCGCAGGAGCCGCTCTTTGGTGGCTTCGAGCTCCTCCTTGTACCCGAGCCGCTGGTACGTCTGGATCAGCCGGAGCAGCGCCTGGGGCGCGTACTTCGACCGTGGGTACTGACGGAGCAGATCCTCGAAGTAGATGATGGACGAGTCGAACGCCTGGCGCTTGTAGTAGTACTCCCCGGTCAGCAGGATCTTGTGCGCGAGCTTGTTGCGGAGATCGTCGATCAGCTCCTGCGCTCTCGGCGCGTACTCACTGTTCGGGAAGTAGGCGATCAACGCCTCGCAGTGCTCGATCGCCGCCTGCGTGTACTGCTGGTCGAGCTGCGGCTTCGGTGAGAGGCGGTAGTACGCCTCGCAGGTCTTGAAGCGGGAATCGTCCGCGTATTCGCCGGACGGGAAGTCGGTGGCGAGGCGCACGAACTCGGCCGCGGCCGAGATGTACTCCTTCTTTCCGAAGAAGGCGTTGCCGAGCTGGAAACGCGCTTCTTCGTTCCGCGGGTCGCCGGGGAACCGCGAGGTCATCTGGGTGAACGCGCGGATCGCCTTGTCCCAGTCCTTCTCGGCGAGGGCCGTCATCCCGAGGTCGTACAGCTCGTCCGGCCCCAGCTCGTGGAGAAGAGGGCCGCGCGGACCGCAAGCCCCCGAGGTGACCACGGCGACTGTCGCGAGAAGCCAGCTTCGAAGTCTCATCCCACCCGATGCCATCGTCGATTCGTCTCCGGCCGGGGTCTGCTACACTCCCGGGCGAAGCGGGGTTTCAAAGATCGTGCACGAAAGAGCGGGCGTGGGGTCGGAGCAGCCGGGCTCAGGGGTGGAACCGGATGTCGTCGATCCGTTGCCTGGCCCGTTCGACGATCTGGCCGCCGCCTCGGGTCCGGTTCAGGTCGATCACCCGCTGGTATGCCTCCAGGGCCTCGTCGAACCTGCCGAGGGCGTAGAGGATCTCGCCGCGGTCGAACCACGCCTGGTCCTGTATGTTCTCCGGCTGGCCGAGCTCCGTGACGAGGGCGAGCTGCTCGAGCGCCTCGGTGAGGTTCCCGGCGCGGTGCGACTGGCGCGCCAGCTCGTACGCACAGTTCCCGGCGTGCCACGTCGCCTCGGTCGTCCTGCGACCTCGGGGGACGCGCTGGCGGTACGCCATGAAGTATCCGATCGCGGCCCTGCAGTTGCCTTGCCCCTCCAGGGATAGCCCGATTTCGAAGAGCAGCGCCGGCGTCGAATCCGCCGACGCCGACGCCAGCGCCCGCTGGTAGAATTCGAGCGAGCGACGGGCGTTCCCCATCTCCGCGTAGTAGCGCGCGAGCTGGGGCGCGTACTCGCCCACGTCCAGCTCGGGGCGGAGCGCCAGGGCGGCCTCGATGCCTCCGGCGAGGCCGAAGCGGTCGCCGCGTTCCCGTGCGCGATCGGCGAGCTCGAGGTAGTCCAGGATCGCCTGGTCCCGGTACTCCGGCGCCCTCAGGAGGAGCCGGTCGTAAGCCTCCCGAGCGCGGTCGAGCTGTCCGGTCTTGGCGAAGGCGTGCGCGACCCGGAGGAGCACGTCCTCATCGTCGCCGCTCTGGCGCAGGGCAAGGCGATACTCGGCGAGGGCGTTGGTGTAGTTGGAATCGGCCCAGAGTCGGTCGCCGCGCACGATCGCCGGCTCCGGATCGCTGCACGCGACGAGCCACGTGAGCGAGGCGAGAAGGAAGACGGCGCGAACCGCCCCGAAAGCGAGCCGCTCCGCACTGCTCACTCCAGTGGCGCCGCGCCCGGGCGCCTCGTCGGCCACCGCGTCGATACGCATCCGCTGTCCTGCGTCGTCACGCATCCTGGTCATCGGGCGTCGACGAGTCCGACGAGCCGATCTCGGCGCCCTCGCCCGTCGACGCATCGTGCGGCACCGGAGTCGCCGCCACGAGAGATAGATACGCCCGGACCTGCGGATGGTTCGGGTCCTGCGCCCGGCAACGGCCCCACTCCCCCGTCGCCTCGTCGATCGCACCCCGACGGTAGAGGACGAGACCCAGGTTCAGACGCGCCGCGAGGAAGTGAGGGTTGACGTCGAGGATCGCACGCAGCTCCGCTTCCGCGCCGTCGAGGTCGCCGACCTGCATCAACGCGGTCGCGAGCTTGTTGCGGATGTCCAGGAAGCGGGGCCTCAGCTCGAGCGCCGCCCGATACTGCGCCGCCGCCGCCTCCGGCGCCGACGCGGCCATGTACAGGTCCCCGAGGTCGGCGTGCGCGTTCGCGAGCCGCGCCGAGATCGCCGCCGGGAAGCGGCCGTCCCCTGCCCGCTCCAGCTTGCCGGCCCGCTCGAACGCCTCCCGCGCTTCGTCGTAGCGCCCCAGCTCGTTCAGCGTGATGGCGCGGTTCAGGTGCGCCTCGACGTACCCTTCGTTCAGCTCCAGAGCACGATCGAGCTCCTCGAGCGCCTCTTCCGGACGGCCGAGAAAGCTCAGACAGAGCCCGGCCAGGTTCCGGATGTCCGCGTAGTTGGGATGTTTCTCCAGGACTTCCCGGAAATCCGAGAGGGCGGAGGCGTAATCCCGTCGTTCGAACGCTCGCCTCCCCCGTGCGATCAACTGGTCGATACGGGGTTCCATAATGCGGAAAGATAACCTCCACGCGCGGGCGACGCCACTACCGGCGCCTCACGTGTCGAGGCCGTCCCAGGCGCCGGGCGTCTCACCGGCCGCGGCCCGGCCCTGCGCGTCGACGCCTTTCGCCGTGGGAGAGCCGTTCCCCATGTCAGAAACGAATAGCCACTTCCCCTGATGACGGATGAACGCCAGATTCATTGGCGGCTTCGGTGCAATCCGCAGCGAGATCCACGAGGGACGAAGTGAGGGCCGTAGGATCGGTGATGACGCCCCTGGATAGGAAGATGCCCGGGTATCGACCCGCATCGCCCGTCCCATTCCCCGGGCACGCCTGGCCCTTGCCCTGTCCGTGCGAGCTGGAAACCTCCACCTGTTGAATCCGATCACCATGCGCGTACTGATCACCGGCGCCGCCGGCTTCCTGGGCTCGCACCTGTGTGAGCGCTTTCTCGCCGAGGGTCACGAGGTCATCGGCATGGACAACTTCGTGACCGGAAGCCCCGAGAACATCGCCCACCTGATCGGCCGGGAAGGCTTCCAATTCATCCGCCACGACGTGACCGAATTCGTCTACGTCGACGGCCCGCTGGACGGCGTGCTCCACTTCGCGAGTCCGGCCAGCCCGGTCGACTACCTGGAGTTGCCGATCCAAACGCTCAAAGTGGGCAGCCTGGGTACGCACAAGACGCTGGGGCTGGCCAAGGCCAAGCGTGCGC
>VSDC01000146.1:0-6002 GCA_047459275.1 Gemmatimonadota bacterium | reverse complement strand
CGCTCACCCACCCACCCATCCGCCCGCCCGGCCGCCGTTTGCCAGCCAGGTTGTCGCTTACCGGCAGGATCGTCGCTCGCCGATCTGATCATCGGTCGCCCGCGGGATCGTCAGTCGCCTGCAAGATCGTCGGCCGACCCGCAGAACCGGTTGTCAGTGGGTGCCTCCAGATTTCTCCCGAGTCCCGCCGGACACCCACACGAGGAGGCACCATGAAGACCCAGATCCTGCTGGATCACGAGAAGTCCATCGACGGTGCAGCGTACATCGTCCGCGCCCTGCTCCGGATCCACGGCGACCCGCCGGCGGACACGGCGCGCGTCCCGTTGGGGGTCGCGCTGGTGCTGGACCGCTCCGGCTCCATGAGCGGCGCGCCGCTGGCGCGGGCGAAGGAGGCGGCGGCGCTCCTGGTGCGGCGGCTCGCGCCGGAGGACGTGGTGAGCGTCGTCGCCTACGACCACGAGGTCCATACGATCGCCGAGCCCGCGACGGGTGAGGCCCAGGCGGACCTCGTGCACCGGATCGGCGCGATCACCTCCGGTGGGATGACCAACCTGAGCGGCGGCTGGCTGCGGGGTCGCGACCTCGTCGCCCTCGACGCCCGCGAGGTCGCGAGCCGCCGGATCATCCTCCTGACCGACGGTCTCGCCAACGTCGGGATCACCGATCCGGAGATCCTCGTCGGGCTCTGCGCGAAGGCGCGGGAGCAAGGGATCCGGACGACGACGATCGGATTCGGTCGCGACTACGACGAAGTCCTCCTGCGTCGTATGGCCGACGCCGGCGGCGGGAGCATGTACTACATCGAGCGCCCCGACCAGGCGCCGGCGGTCTTCGCCGAGGAGATCGGAGGGCTCCTCTCACTGAGCGCGCAGAACCTGAGCGTCGAGGTCCGTCCGGCCGCGGCGGCGGAGCTCGCCGTGGTGCACCACGCCTATCCGCGGCAGACGCTGGACGACGGCGTGCGCCTCGAGATCGGCGATCTCTACGCCCGCGAGCCGCGCCACCTCCTGGTCGAGTTCCTGGTGACCGCCGACGACTCGGAGGCGGAAGTCGAGATCGCCGAACTCACCGTCACGGCGCACGTCGTCAAGACCGGCGGCTCCATCGAGCGCCAGGAGATCCGCCTGCCGATCCGCGCCTCCCTCGCCGCGGGCCCGCGGGTCGATCCCGAGGTCCGGCGCGAGCTGCTCCTCCAGGAGGCCGCGCGCGCCCGGGAGGAGGCCTACCGCGCCCATCGCCGCGGCGACGATGCCGCCGCGGGCGCGGTCCTCCGCGAAGCGGCCCTCGAGCTCCGCGACTTCGACCGGGACGACGCCGCGCTCGCCGAAGAGGTGGCCGACCTGGAGGCCATGGCGCGGCTATTCGAGGACGGCGCCGCTTGCGAGGCGGACACGAAGTACCTCTTCCAGCGCAGCTACGCGACGACGAGGAGCCGGAGAGGGACCGCGCCGCTTCCTCGATCCTCGGGAGAACGGAGGGCCGCCGACCGACGTCCCGATGATCAGTTAAGGGGCGCCGAGCCCCCTAATCGTTCCTCGGGAGAACGGTGAGAACGCGGCGGATGAAGTCCCGGAGCTCCCGCATGTACGTGCGCAGGAATTCTTTGGTCGACTCCACCGTCACCTCGCCGTCGTCGGTGATGAGGCCGGGGGTGAAGTGGATGTACGCCTCGGGGGCGTTCATCTGAGGCGAGTTGCAGTAGCTCAGGATGCTGCGCAGGTGCTGCTGGCCGACGGCCGTGCCGATCTTCCCGACCGACGCACCGATGACCGCGGAAGGCTTGTGCGTGAAGGAGTTCTGGCCGTACGGCCGGCTCGCCCAGTCGATGGCGTTCTTGAGGGCGCCGGGGATCGAGCGGTTGTACTCGGGCGTGACGAAGAGCACCGCGTCGACGGACGCGATCGCTTCCTTGAGCGCCCGCGCGGCGGGGGGATAGTCGGCGTCGTAGTCGTAACTGTAGAGGGGCAGCTCGGCGTAGGAGATCTCGCGCATCTCCAGGTCCTCGGGCGCGAGGCGGACGAGGGCCTTGGCGAGCTTCCGGTTGATGGAACCCTTCGCGAGACTGCCGACGAAGTAGCCGACGGTGTAGATGCGCATGGGACCGCCCCCTCGGGTTCGGGTGAGCGCAGGCGACGTCGGCGCAGGCGACGCCGCCGGGGCGGGCGACGGGTCGCCGCGGGGCGACCGGCGGTCGCCGGCCGGGCGCTGCGTTGTCACGAGGCCACCGGCGGCGTCGGGGCGCGCAAGACGTGCGCCACGGGGTTTTCCACACGGACCAGGCACCGAAATCCCGAGTTGCTACGTAATCCCACGCGGCTGCCCCAGGCAGCCATGGTGGGCGGGCAGTTTTCCCGTGGGGCAGTCGGATCGAGGAAATCGGCGGAAATCGCCGCTGCATGAGGGCCTACGACGCTTCCCAACGGATTGGAATCTATCGTGCCCCACGCACGCCCACCATGGCTCTGTGGGCCGACTCTGGAAAACGGAGCCTGGTCCGCTTGTCAATCCGCCCGCAGCGCCATGACCGGGCTCAGCCGCGCCGCCCGCCGCGCCGGCACGTAGCACGCCGCCGCCATCACCACGCCCACGACGGCCACCGCGATCACGGCGCCCCGCGCATCCGCCAGCGACACGCCCGCGAACTGCGTCTGCAACGCCCGCAGCGCCGCAGCGCCCGCGGCCGCGCCGATGACGGCGCCGATCGCGGCCATGCGCATCCCCTGCGAGATCACGAGCGAGACGAGACCCGCCGGCGTCGCGCCGAGGGCGGAGCGCACCGCCAGCTCCCGCGTGCGCTGCACGACGCCCTGCGCGACCACGCCGTACAGCCCGACGGCCGCGAGCAGGAGCGCGATGACGCCGAACACGCCGATCCAGGCGCTCGCGACGCGTTGCGGGTGCGTCTGGGCATCGATCAACTCGCTGACGGCCCGGGTGTACAGCGGCACGCGGGCGTCGATGGCCTCGCCCATGGCGCGGAGCGTCACCTCGGGCACGGCCCGTCCCTCCCGGCCCCGCACGAGCAGGAGCAGACGGTGACCGGGGTGCTGCGCCGCGGGGACGTACGCGACGGGCGGCGGGTCGTCGAAGATCGACGCGAGCCGCACGTCGTCAGCCACCCCGACCACGAGCATCGGCGGGCGCCGCGGGCCGTCGCCGGCCGGGAGCGAAATCAGCCTGCCGAGCGGGTTCTCGCCCGGCCACAGCGCGGCGGCCAGGCGACGGCTGACGACGACGGCCGGGTCGGCGCCCTCGTCGTCGTCGTCCCGGAAATCGCGGCCGGCCACGATCCGGAGGCTCATGACGTCGAAGAAACCAGGCGAGACGACGGCGAAGTGCGCCCGCACCCCGCCGGCCGGCGCCTCCTCCGGCCGTACGCCCGGCGGCGGCTCCTCTCCCGTCCGGAAGATCCACCGCGGCGATGACCACGGCGCGGGCGGAACGACCGACGCCAGAGCGGCCCCGGCGATCGCCGGCTCTTCGGCGGCGCGCTGCAGCCACGCGCGCCAGTACGCGACGGCCTCGGCGCTGTCGAGCTTCGCCTCCGCCAGGTCGGCCGCCGTCGCGGTGAGGCCGCGCGGGTCGAAGCCGGGGTCGGTGGCCAGCGCCCGACGGAACGTGTTCAGCACGATTGCCGCGGAGGCGAGGAGGACGAGGGAGGCCGCGATCTGCCCGACGACCAGCGCGCGCTGGCCGAAGCCGCGCCGACGCACCGCGCCCGCGCCTCCGTCCCTCAGCACCGTCGCCGGCGGCATCCGCAGCACGTGCACCGCCGGCGCGATGGACACAGCCAGCGCGGTGAACGCCGACACGCCGAGGGCGACGAGCAGCACGCGCGCGTCGAGGGCGACGTCGAGCCCCACCCGCTCGGGCATCCCGGCGATGGTGCCCACGACGCTCGAGGAGCCGACGACGAGGCGTGCGAGGCCGACGCCGAGCAGCGCGCCCGCGCCGGCCAGGATCGCCCCCTCGAGGAGCAGTCGCCCGAAGAGCGACCGACGCGACGCGCCCAGCGCCAGGCGCGTGGCCAACTCCCGGCGCCGCGCCTCGGCCCGCACCAGCGACAGGTTGGCGACGTTGGCGCACGCGATGAGCAGGAGGATGCCGACCGCGACGGCCAGCAGGCGCGGCAGCCTCGCCAGGGCGGCCCGCTCCTCCACGGTCATGCCCGCGCCCGGGAAGACCCGGATCCCGTACCCTTCGCCGGGCGGGTGCTCCGCGGCGAGGCGTTCCGCGAGGAGCGACAGCTCCTGCCGCGCCCGGGCGACGCTCACGCCCGGCCCGAGCCGCCCCACCAGCCGGAGGAACGCGGCCCCGCGGTCGTCCATCATCCCCGGCATCGGCGCCAGCGTGGGCAGGATCGTGGCGGGGATCCACAGCTCCATCGGGTACATGAGCATGGCGCCGATGAATCCCGGCGGCGCGACGCCGATCACCGTGAGCGGCTGCCCGGCGACCCGGATCGTCGCCCCGATCACGCCCGGGTCTCCGCCATAGCGCTCCTGCCACAGGTCGTAGGCCAGCACCACGACGGGGTTCGCCTCTTCCTCGTCCGACGGCTGGATCAACCGACCGGCGGCGGGCCTGACACCGAGCACTGAGAAGAAGTCGCCCGTGACATAGCTCACCCACGCCGGGCGACGCGGCCCGCTACCATCCTCCAGCGTCATGGACGTGCCGTCGTAGCCGGCGAGGCCGGAGAGGGTCGTCGTCTGCTCGCGGAGGTCGCGGTAGTCCAGGTAGCTGAAGCCGTAGAGCGACGCTCCGCCCCTCGTCGGCTCGAGACTGACGAGGGTTGCGGGGTCGGTCACGGCGGGGAGCGGGCGGAGGAGCGAGCCCTTGATCACCGTGAAGATCGCGGCGGCGCCGCCGATCCCGATGCCCAGCACCGTCACCGCCACGATGCAAAACATCGGTGCGCGACGTAAACCGCGCAGCGTGAAGCGGATCTCGCGGGCGAGGGTGGCGACGCCGTGGCCGAGCCAGGCCTCGCGCGTCGCTTCCTTGACCTGCTCGATGCCGCCGGTCTCGATCAACGCCCGCCGCCGCGCCTGGGCGGGATCCATCCCGGCGGCCTCGTATTCCGCGGCGAGGAGGTCGACGTACGCGCGGAGCTCCTCGTCGAGGGATTGCTCGAGCCGCTCGCGCCGCACGAGCGTGAGCCACAGGCTCCGCAGGATCGCGAGGGCGCGCATGGTCAGGTCGCCTCCAGCGCGAGGCGCATGACGTCGACCACGCGCATCCAGGTTCGGGTTTCCTGCTCGAGCTGTCGCCGGCCCGCGGCGGTGAGCCGGTAGTACTTCGCGCGGCGCTTGTTCTCGGACTCGCCTTCGCTCGAGGCGAGGAGGCCGCGCTGCTCGAGGCGGTGCAAGGCGGGGAACAGCGAGCCCGGGCCGATCCGGTAGGCGCCTTTCGTGATCTGCTCGATCCGGCGCGATACGCCGAGCCCGTGGAGCGGCTGCAGGCTCAGCGCCTTGAGGATCAGGAGGTCCAGCGTACCCGGGAGGAGCGGGGTTTCGTTCTGGTCGGGCATGGCACCCTCCTATCGACAGCCGATAGGAGCAAGATAGGACAGGCTCCTATCGATTGTCAATAGGTCGGGGTGGGCGACGGGCGCGAGGGGAAGAGGGCTCGGAGGCAGCAGTGCTCGGCGCGTCCGCCGCCGTCGTGGGCGGTCGGCGCGCCCCCCGCCCGACTTCGGTGTTCGACCGCGTCCGCCGTTCAACTCGCTTTCCTGAACCGCTCGTACCGCGCTTCCAGGAACTCGCGTCGCGGGCGGAGGTCGGCGGAGCGTGGCACGATGATCCGGCTCCCGTGGAGTTGCTGCAGCCCGTAGCGGAGCATCGGACCGTCGACTTCCTCCAGGATGTCGCGTCGCACCTCGACGACCAGGTCCGGCCGGACGCCCAGGATGTGCCGGTCGAAGGCGGCGTGGTGCAGCTTGCAGAGGGCGAGGCCGTTGGAGACGATTGCCTTGCCCTCTTCGCTGTCGGGAATGA
>VSDC01000145.1:0-6005 GCA_047459275.1 Gemmatimonadota bacterium | reverse complement strand
GACCTTGGGAGGTCGTGATCGAGGAGACCGGCGCGTACGTGCACCCGCGTCGCACCGCGATGGGCTATGACGCCCGCCTCGAGCTGGACGCCTCGACCTTTGCGCAGATCTACGCCGGAGAGCTCGCGCCGACGACGGCCGCACGCCTCGGCCTCGCCCGCATCGACGGCGCGGCCGACGCCCTCGACCGGGTCTTCGCACCCGTCTCGCCGTTCTGGCTGCTCGATGAGTTCTGAGGCGACGGGCCTCAGCAGGGAGAGGAAACCGCGGCGGTCGCGAACGCGATGCGGTACGCCTCACCCTCGCGGATCACCCTGAGGCCGAGGGGGGAGCCGCCGAACACGTCCTCCGGCGCGTCCATGGCGACCCCCTCGAGGCCGGGCGAGTTGGCGGGATCGTGCGCGGCCCAGCGGCCGGCCTCGTCTCTGAAGTTGAAGCAGTAGACCCGATCGGGAACGAGACGCCCGCTCTCGAGCAACGGGGCCAGGTCGAAAACCAGCCATGCCCTGTCGACGCAGCGGACCGGCTCGCCGTCGCCGCCACCGTCCCAGCTCCCGTGCACCGTGGCGGCGCCGGAGCACGCGTCCGGGAGCCGCTCGGCGTAGCGATAGTAGACCCGGGTTCCGAGGGAGCGCAGCCAGTCCGAGAGACGACCCGGAGCGACGCCCGCGGCTTCCGTCGCACTGTCCGCGGCTTCCATCGCATTGTCCGCGGTGCCATTTGCACCGTCCGCGGCCGTCCCAACCGTCGCCGCTTCGGGCACGGGACTGGTCCCGCTTGGCGCCGAGCGGACCCCGGCCGGCGTCGCAGGCATGGCGGGCGACTCGGCGATGAGAGACGGCAACGTCTGGACGCTGCTCACGCTCCCGCCGGGCGATTGGCCCAGGCCGAGGCCGAGGGCGCCCAGTGTGCTCGCGCCGACGCGGTACCCGACGCTGCCGACGACCAGCCCGACGAAGAACATCCCGACCAGCCCCAGCATGCGGAGCCGACGGTAGCGGCGAAGTCCGCCGCGGCGCGCGGGCGTGGAGGCGGACGACGTCGCCTTCTCATCCGCCGCCTTCTTCCGCGTCCGCGATCCCTGCGTCGATGCCGCCACCGCCTCCGCCGCCTTCTTCGCGGCGGTCTCGATGCGGCGCGAGTGAACCACCATCGAGATCATGGCCGCGGTCATCGAGAAGGTGCCGACGATGAACGCCGAGATGATCTGGTCTCGCTCCCACCAGGCCTGCATGGATACCACTCCTGAGCGAGGGGGGGCGCGGCACCGGTCCGGCGGTGCACCCTCGCACCGCAGCGGTCACCGGCCACGTCCCTGTGGACCAGGTTCGTAGCGTGAACGGGAACGGCCCCGGGCTCGGGGTGGGGAGGGTCGCACGACGCCCCTGTCCGCCAGGGGCGCAACGCGATGCCAATCAACAAGGCGGGCACGGGGAAGTCAAGGGGCGTCGGCGCGCCCCGCGTGGAACCGCCACTCGCGGCCGCAGGCCGAGAGTGCTTCAAGCCGCCGAATGGCGCGCTGAGCCCACACGAACGGGCGACCGCCGCGGGTGCACCGCCCACCGTCGGGGGCGCGGTTGCTCCCATCGTTGACTTCGGAACGAACCTCCTTGTACGGTACACTACAGCGCTGCTTTCACGTCTACGGGAGCGGATGCCATGGCGAAGCGAACCGGTGTACCCTCACGGTGGGTCGTCGTGGGATTGCTGGCGGTTGGGAACGCCGCCTGCAGCGCCGGCGAGCAGCCCCGGGTGCGCGCCGTCGTGCGCGACAGCGCCGGTATCACCATCGTCGAGAATTCTGTACCCCTCTGGCGCGACGAAGAAGAGTGGCGTCTGACCGCCGAGCCTGTGGTCCAGATCGGCGTCGTGATGGGCGCACCCGAGTACCAACTCCACAATGTCGTGGGCGCCACGCGCCTCGCCGACGGCCGGATCGCCGTCGCCAACGGAAGCTCGGGTGAGATCCGCTTCTACGATCCCTCCGGTCGTTTCATCTCATTGGCCGGACGGCCGGGGGAGGGACCTGGCGAATTCGGCAGCCTGGGCATGTTGTTCCGGCTCGGCGATTCGCTGGTCGCCTACGATTACCAGTTGCGCAGGCTTTCGATCTTCGACGACGAAGGTACGTTCGCCCGTTCTTTCACGCTGGAAGTACCACCGGGCCGTTCCGGGCTGTCTCCCCGCGGCGCCCTGGCGGACCGGACCCTGCTGGTGTCGACCATTCGGATCTTCGTTCACGGTGAGGCGAAGCCCGGCGTGAGCCGCGACACGGCCCTCTATCTGCGCTACGATTTCGACGGAGCCCTGGTCGACTCCATCGGACGCTTCCCCGGAGTCCAGCACCTGGTCCGGGTGAATGGGGAGACCATGAGCGTGTCGTCTCTCCCCTTCGGCAGCCGCGCGTCCACTGCCATCGGTGGTTCGGGGTTCTTCTACGGGGCGTCGGACAGTTACGAGATTCGCAGGTACGCGGCGGATGGCACGCTGGAGATGCTGATCCGCCGCCTTGTCGAGCCGCGGCGAGTGACTCCGGAGGATGTGAGCGGCTACAAGGAGCAGGTGCTCACGGCCGTGGGACCGCGAAACCGGCAGGCTGCGGAGCGAATGCTGGCGGAGATACCGTTCCCGGAAACCATGCCGGCGTTCGCACAGCTCCAGGTCGATGCGGCAGGCAATCTCTGGGTCGAGGAGTACCGCAGCCCCGCCGATCGCCACCCGCCCCGCTGGACGATCTTCGACCCGACCGGCCAGATGCTCGGAACGATCGAGACGCCCGATCGCTTCACGATCTTCGAGATCGGTGAGGACTACGTACTCGGCCGGTGGATCGACAATTTCGACATCGAGTACGTGCGGCTCTACGGTCTGATCAAGCCCTGACCAGACCGTCGTCCGCCTGATCCAGGCGACGTGCGCCCGATCAGACCGACTTCAGCGCCTCGGTGAGCGCGTTCCAGGCGAGGAGCGCGCACTTGACGCGCACGGGGAATCGGCTGACGCCGGCGAGGGCCCGGAGGTCGCCGAGCGCCTTGTCGCGCGCGGCCTCGGGGTCGCCGTGCATCATTTGGGTGAATCGCGCCGCGAGCGCCCCCGCCTCCTCGACCGTCTTCCCCTTGAGGAGCTGCGTCATCATCGACGCGGACGACTGCGAGATCGAGCAGCCGTCGCCAAGGAATCTGGCGTCCTCGATCCTGCCCGCCTCGACGCGGAGCTGGAGGCGGATCTGGTCGCCGCAGGTAGGGTTGTTCAGGTGCGCCTCGGCGTTCGCCCCTTCCAGCTCGCCCCGGTTGCGCGGGTGCTTGTAGTGGTCGAGGATCAGCTCCTGGTAGAGCGAGCCGAGTTGCGGGGTCGAACGATCTACTTCCATGGCGACCGTCCCGATGGGGGACAACGGATTGACAACGTTTGACGATCCGTGACGGCGGTACCTGCCGTCAAGCGAAGATCCGGCGAGCGACCTCCAACCCTTCGGCCAGCCGGTCCAGCTCTTCCGTCGTGTTGTAGACCCAGCACGAAGCACGGGTCGTGGCCGGCACGCCCAGCCGCCGCATGAGCGGCTGGGTACAGTGGTGTCCGGCCCTCACGGCGATCCCCTCCGCGTCCAGGATCGTGGCGACGTCGTGGGGGTGAACGCCCTCGAGCGCGAAGGAGAAGACCGCCGTCCGCTCGGCCGGGTCCTTCGGGCCGAAGAGACGGAGCCCCTCGACCGCGCTCAGCCGTTCCATGCCGTACCGGATCAGCGCCTGCTCGTGCGCGGCGATGCGATCCTGGCCGAGCCGCTCGATCCACTCGGCGGCGGCCGCCAGCCCGACCGCGCCCGCGACGTTGGGCGTGCCCGCCTCGAATTTGTGGGGGAGCGCGGCCCATGTCGAGCGCTCGAGCTCGACCACGTCGATCATGTCGCCGCCGCCCTGATACGGCGGCATCGCCTCGAGCAGCTCGCGCCGCGCCCACAGCACGCCGACCCCCATCGGCCCGCCCATCTTGTGGCCGCTCAGCGCGTAGAAGTCGCATCCGAGCGCCTGCACGTCGATCTTCACGTGCGGCGCGGCCTGGGCGCCGTCGACCAGCACCTTCGCGCCGACCGAATGCGCCCGTTCGATGATCTCGTGGACCGGGTTGACCGTGCCGATCGCGTTCGAGACGTGCCCGACGGCGACCAGCCGCGTCCGCTCCGAGAGGAGCGCGTCGAGCTGGTCGAGCCGGAGCCGGCCCTCATCGTCGATGTCGACGTAGCGCAGCTTCGCGCCCGTCCGCTCGGCGACGAGCTGCCAGGGCACCAGGTTCGAGTGGTGCTCGAGGAGCGTGAGCACGATCTCGTCGCCGGGGCGCAGGTTCGACCACGCCCACGTCATCGCCACCAGGTTGATGGACTCGGTGGTGCCCCGGGTCCAGATCACCTCGGCCGGGTCGGCGGCGCCGATGAAGCGCGCCAGCGTCGCCCGCGCGGCCTCGTAACGCTCCGTCGCCCGACGCGACAGCTCGTGGAGGCCGCGATGGACGTTCGCGTTGTCGCGGACGTAGAAGTCCTCGACCGCGTCCAGCACCGCCCGCGGGCGCTGCGCCGACGCCGCACTGTCCAAGTAAACCAGCGGGTGCCCGTGCACCCGCTGGTCCAGGGCAGGGAACTGCGCCCGTATGGCTGCGACGTCCAGGGTCTCCTGCGACGCGACGGTCAAATCGACCCCCTCCATCAGACGGCCACCAGGATCTGGCCGTCCTCGACCTTCACCTCGTACGTCTTGATCGGCCGGATCGCCGGGAGCGCGAGGGCGCGGCCGTCGCGGACGTCGAATTTCGCGCCGTGCCACGCGCACACGATCGTGTGACCCTCCAGCTCCCCGGCCGAGAGCGGGAAGTCCTTGTGCGTGCAGTTGTCCTGGAACGCGTAGATCTCGCCATCTACGTTCGCCAGGCAGACCCGCACGCCGGCGACCTCGACGCCGAGCACGGTGCCCGGCGCCACGTCGTCCAGCGACGCCACCTTCACGAACTCGCCCGCCGCCGCGCTCATATGATCCGCTCCTCGATCGCGGCGCGCAGCTCCTCGACCACCCCCGGCAGCGGCAGGCGATCCAGGACCTCGCCGAAGAAGCCGAAGATGACCAGCCGCTCGGCCTGCTGGCGCGTCAGCCCGCGGCTCATCAGGTAGAACAGCTCTTCCTCGTCGAGCTGCCCGACCGTGGCGCCGTGCGAGCAGCGCACGTCGTCCGCCTCGATCTCGAGGTTCGGCAGCGTGATGGCCTCCGCGTCCGGCGACAGCAGCAGGTTGCGGTTCGTCTGGTACGCGTCCGTCTTCTGCGCCTTCGGGTGCACGCGGATGATCCCGCGGAACACCGTCTTCGCCCGGTCGTAGAGCGCGCCCTTGTAGAGCAGGTCGCTCGTCGCGTGCGGGACGGCGTGGTCCTGCCGCGTGTTGTGGTCGAAGTGCTGGTCCCCCGTCGCGAAGTAGAGCCCGAGCATGTCGCTGCGCGCGCCGGGGCCCGCCAGCCATGCGCCCAGGTCGACGCGCGCCACGCTCGCGCCCAGGTTCACGACCAGCGTGTCCAGGTTCGAATCGCGCCCGGCGATCGTCTTCTGCGTGGACAGGTGCCGCACGCCCTTACCCCAGAGCTGCAGCGCCACGTACTGCACGTCCGCGCCGTCGCGGGCGAAGACCTCGACCGCGCCGCACGAGAGCGACGGCCCGTCCAGGTCCGGCGAGCGGAACTCGTCGACGTAGGCGACGTGGCTCCCCTCGTCCGCGATGATCAGCGTGCGCGGGAACACGGCGATCCCCGCCCGGCCGATCCACCGCACGACGCGGATCGGCTCCTCGATCCGGACGCCCCGCGGCACGTAGAGGAAGACGCCACCCGTCCAGAGCGCCGCGTTCAGCGCCGCGAACTTCCCGGCCTCCGCGGGGACCGCCTGCGTAGCCAGGTGCTCGCGCACCAGCTCCGGGTGCTCCCGCGCCGCCGTCGCCAGGTCGAGGAGCAGCACGCCCTTCGCCTTCAGCGACT
>VSDC01000144.1:0-6006 GCA_047459275.1 Gemmatimonadota bacterium | reverse complement strand
GCTTTGCAAGCAGGGGGTCACCGGTTCGAGCCCGGTCAGCTCCATCCGCAGGAAGCTGCTGCTACACTGCCATTTCCGGCGACCACCGCCGGTCGGCTTACCCCGCGGGCGAGCCCGCGGGGTAACTTCTTGGGTAAATCCTCATCTCCGAAGCCACGGCTGATTCGGCCCGGCGGATTCGGGATCGCGTCACGCCGGCTGCCAGACGCCTCTGCCCAGCCAATCGACGACGCCGTCGGCGATGGCGCGGGCGACCAGGCCGCAACGCCAGGGATCCGTCAGACGCTCCCGATCGACAGGTGACGTGAGGAAGCCGAGCTCGATCAGGACGGCGGGCATCCGCGTTCCGCGGAGGACGTAGAGGGTTCGGTACGCCCGGTCGCCGAATCGCTCTCGCACCCGTCGGTCCCGCTCCGCCCACGGCAAGTCCGCGGGCAGGGTCGCTGTGAACTCCGAGGCCTCCCACGTATAGCCCGTGTGCACCGATCCGTCCGGGAAGATGCCGGCCCAGTTGCCCGTCTGTGGCTCCGCCGCGGCGATCCGGTCGAAGATCGCCCGGGCGAGCGCCTTGCCCCGGGTGGAAACTGCAGCGTGGAAGACCCGCACGCCTTCGGCTCTCGCGTTCGGGCTCGCGTTGCAGTGGAGAGAGAGATGAAGGCATCGGCGCTGACGTCGTTGGCGATCCGGCACCGCATGCCGAGGTCGACGGCGACGTCGTCCTCACGTGTCATGATTACCGTCGTGCCTATTGGCTTCAGGGCGGCTTCGAGGGCGCGGGCATAATCGAGGACGACGTCGGCCTCGCGGACGCCCTCGGCGACGGCGCCAGGGTCCGTTCCGCCGTGGCCAGGGTCAATGCAGACGAGCATATCGGCCTCCGTTGTGCCAGTGGGCGTCGAAGTCGGCTGCGGAAGACGTCTAGGCGTGCGGGGAACGAAATGGCCCCACGCCGGACCTTCCCCGGGCGCGGGGCCTGCTGGCTGTACACGGTCGTACGTTATGTCGCTAATGTCACCGGCGCAATCTTGGCGTGGGTAGGAACGCTTTCCTTGACGCGGCGCCCACCGACGAGAGAATTCCGACGTCTATGCGTAACCCCCCAAGCCGACGAGGTCGCCGAGGGGAGGCCCGCCATGGAAAGTCTACGGGCAGTCATGATCGTCACGGCGGTCGGGGTCGCGACAGCCGGCTGCGGAGCGTCGGGGTCGCCGCCGGCCGGGGCGGTCGTGCGCGACAGCGCGGGGATCCGGATCATCGAGCTCGCTGCTACGCCGTCCGGCGGCGCGGCGATCCCGGTCGTGAGCGATCCGGCCTTCCCGGCCGGCGGCATCGAGTTCGGCGCGATCGCGGACATCTCCGTGTCGGACGGCGTGGTCGCCGTGTTCGACGCCATGGAGACCGCGGTCGTCACGCTCGATGCGACCGGACGTGTGATCGCGCGCTTCGGCCGGCGCGGGCGCGGTCCGGGCGAGTTCCACCCTGCCGGGCTGGCCTCGATCGTTGCGATCGGCCGCGAGGCCCTGGTGCCGGACGTCGCGTCGCAGCGGGTGACGAGGTTCGCGGCGGACGGCAGCGTCGTCGACGTGCGGCCGCTGCCTCTCTCGGATGGGCATGCGGTCGACTGGACGCCTCATCCCTACGGCGGCTACGTGTACCGTCTCAGGAAGGCGCCCGGCGACCTGTTGATCGGCGCCGGCGCCGTCGGCGTCGACACGCTGTACCGGTTCCCGCCATCGCCCGACGCGCCGAACACCGTACTCCCGGCGACGCCGTTGTGGACGATCCTCCCCGATGGGAGTCTCGTGGTCGGGTGGACGGACCGCTTCGAGCTGACGCTCGTCGATCCCGAGAGCGGGCGCCCGGTCTGGATCGTTCGCCGCGAGGGCGCGGCGCGCGAGCTCACGGATGCGGACGCGAGGCATATCCGCGGCCTCCTGGAGCAGTCGCTCCTGAGGGGGACCAGGGGCGAGATCTCGACGGAGATGCGGCAGCGGTTGCTGTCCGAGACGAACCTGCCGGCCCGCGCTCCAGTGATCTCGGCGATCCGGACCGGGCCGGACGGGACGATCTGGGTCGAGCGAGCGCGGGCGGTCGAGGAGTTCGGCCTCGAGGCGTTGCGCGTGGGCGAGGCGGCGGGGATCGGGTCGAACGAGTGGGAGGTCTACGGCCGCGACGGGTCGTTCCTCGGGACGGCGAAGCTGCCGTCGAACTTCGAAGTCCACGAATTCGTGGGACCTCTGGTCTACGGCGTGGAGGTCGACGAGATGGGCGTTCTCAGATGGTGCGTCGCCTACGCATGGAGATGGATTGAGGGCCTGTGCTGAGGATGCGAGGCGCACCGTCCGTGTAGCGGCCGTTTTTGGAGCCGGTCCGGCCCTGCCGAGGACCCGCCCGGGCGCCGGGCGGGTTTTTTCCGTTGTCCACTCGTGGGTGTTCCGTGCCGGTAATGTTTCCTCTTGTCAGAAGCGGAAAAATCGACAAATTTCCCAGTATGGCACGGGTAATATCGAACGACCTGCTACGGCTGAAGCTTGCGGAGTCGCTCGCGGCGCCGATCCCGGCGCTGACGCCGCGGGACGTGCGGCTGCCGGAGGTGCGGAACAAGGCGTTCGCCGTGATCGGGGTGCGCCGCGGGGGGAAGACCTCGTTCATGCAGCGACACATGGCGGACCGGCTGTCCGCGGGCGATCCTCCGGGCACGCATCTCCTCGTGACGCTCGAGGACGAGCGGTTGGATGGGATGACGGCGGAGGACCTGGGGTGGTTGCTGGAGGAACACCGGCGCGTGGCCGCCGAGGTGAGGGAGCGTGGCCGCCGGACGGTGTACCTGGACGAGGTGCAGCTCGTGCCGGGGTGGGAGCGGCTCGTTCGTCGCCTCCTGGACGCGAGGGACACGGAGGTCTTCGTCTCCGGCTCGTCTTCCAGGCTGCTGAGCAGGGAAGTCGGCAGCGCGATGCGGGGGCGCTCGATGGAGGTGCTCGTGCACCCGTTCTCGTTTCGGGAGGCGTTGCGTCACGCGGGGTCGGAGCCGGAAGCCGAGTGGGCGCGTCTCGGTCCCGACGAGCGGGCGGAGCTGGACGCCGCGCTCGACCGTTACCTCGAGGTGGGCGGCTTTCCGGAGGCGCAGGGCGTCGAGCCGTTCGACCGGGTCCAGCTCCTCCGCGGGTACGTGGACGTCATGGTGCTGCGGGACGTGATCGAGCGGCACCGGGTGACGAACGTGGAGGCCGTGCGTCGCCTGACGCGGCATCTCCTGTCGAATCCGGCTGCGCCGTTCAGCGTGTCGAAGTTCTACCGGGACCTTCGGTCTCAGAGGTTCGCGGTCGCGGAGGAAACGCTGCACGAGCTGCTCGGGCATCTCGAGGACGCGTTCCTGGTGCGCGTGGTGAGCATGCACACCGCGTCGGAGCGGCAGCGGATGCGGAACCCGCGGAAGGTCTATCCGATCGATCCCGGCCTGATCTCCGTGTACGAGCGCGGCGGCCGGGAGAACCGGGGGCGTCGTCTCGAAACCGTCGTTTTGTTGGAGCTCGAGCGGCGCGGGTACGAGGTCGGGTGGGTTCGCGCGGGCGAGGCGTACGAGGTCGACTTCTACGCGGAGCATCCGGTGGCGACGCCGCTCCTCGTACAGGTGTCGCTGGACGTGTCGTCGCCGGAGACGTGGGACCGGGAGGTGCGGGCGCTGCTCGCGGCGGCGGAGGAGCATCCCGAGGCGCGGCCGTTGCTGCTCACGCTCGATTCGACGCCGCCGTCGCGCGGACTGCCGGGGCGCCTGGAGTGGTTCTCTGCGACGCAGTGGCTGCTGGAGTCGGTGTGACGGTCCTCGCCCGGTGTGCCGAGGGTGGGGCGATGGCGCGGGGGGGAGGGCGGTGGCGCCAGGTCGGACCGCAGGCGGCCTCGGCGCCTCAGTGCGACCGTGCGGGGGCGATGGCGGTGGCGCGGTACCGTCCGGCCTCGTCCCGCTGCACCTCGCCCATGATGGCGAGGGTCTCGAGGTGGCGCTCGACGATGTCGCGGCGCGCGCCGCGGAACGTGGCGGTCGCCTCGTCGACGGTGGCGGGCGTGGCGGCGACGAGGTCGAGGAGCGCGCGGATCTGCTCGACGGTCGTCGCGGGCCAGGGGCGGGTGTCGGCGGCGTTGTCGCGTGCGCCCCGGTCCTCGCCGGCGGGGGGCGCCTCGGCCTGGGCGGCGTCGCAGGCGAAGCGCGGGATCTGGTAATCGGGCCGCAGCCACCGGACGCGCCCGGCGCGTTCCTCGGCGACGCGCTCGTCGTGCAATGCGACGAGTCGGGCGAGGATCTCGTCGGTCTCGAGCGGCCACTCCCACCCGTAGGCCTCGGCGACGAGGCGGTCCAGCTCGTCGTGCAGGTCGCGGAGCACGCCGCACGCCGCGATCTCGTGGATCTCGCGCTCCTTCGGCGTGAGCGGCTCGCCCGAGCGCAGCTTCTCGAGGACGTTGTACATCCCCGTCATCGTGACGCGCTCGTCGCGCTCGAGCGCCTCCTTCCGGTGCCGGTCGAGCCGCTCGGCGACGTCGGCGATCCGCTGGCGCAGCTCGGGCGGCGGGTCGGGGAAGGGGAAGGGGTCGAAGCAGAGGATCTTTTGGTAGCGCGGGCGGTCTTCGAGCGTGCCGCCAGCCGCAAGTGCCCACGCAACGTGGATCGCGGACGAGA
The DNA here is from genome assembly GCA_047459275.1 of Gemmatimonadota bacterium. Lineage (GTDB taxonomy): Bacteria > Gemmatimonadota > Gemmatimonadetes > Longimicrobiales > RSA9 > CALBZE01. Next base: position 1,334 of record VSDC01000144.1, on the reverse strand, counting down.
GCACTCCAAGGTGGAAGGCGTCGTCCAGGGCTAGGCAGATCACCGAATGCTCTGCGACAGTACTTATGGGGAGAAACTGAAAGATTCGGTGTTTTGCGGTTTCTACCGTGGCGATGTATCGCTCGAGGCCCCCTAGTGCGTCTCTGAGACCCGAGCGCGTCTCGCCGTACCGCCACCAATAGCGGGCATACGCCTCGCGCTTATTGGCCGCCCTAGTAGGCAGCACGCGGTTACGGAGCAGGTCATAAAGAACCGGGAAGCGCTTGGCCTCGTCTTCGGTCATCAACCCGAAGTCTATGGTGAAGAAACCTCGCGGCCTGTGCGTGAGATCACGTCCGTTTACCAGTGGTCGAACGATCTCGGCGTGCGAACTGTCCGCTGAAATCAGGCGCTGGCCTTCTTCGACTGGGAGGCGGAAGCCGTCGCCGACAAGGGTGAAGCCCTGGGAGGAGAGGCCGCGGTTGGCGAGGAGCGGCTCGGAAGCGGCCCCAGCTACGTCGGCGTGAGCCGTCAGGTCGGAGTTGAGCCGTTCCACCGTGACCGTCGACACAACCGAAGCATCGTCGTCTACCGTGACCAGCGTGGCAGAAGCCGGGTCACGTTCCATGACGGTCATCGCGACGCGAACCGCCGCACTCCCTGTTTCATCCACCCAGGGGTGGTCCGCGATAGCCCAGACGATGTCGGTGCCGTTTTCGCGCGCTCCTTCGATCACCTCCCGATTGTGGCGTTGTGTGATTGTGTTCGTCGTGATGAGCCCGGCGCGAATCGTTCGTCCTTCCCCAACCTCCTTGGCCGCACGGTACCACCAGTACATGACGTAGTCCGCATTGTCCGGCACCTCGGGGTACGCCGCGCGTAGCGCGTCCACGTACCCGTCGCCAAAAGCCTCCCGCTGCCTTCCTCGTCCCATATACGGCGGATTCCCGACGATGAAATCCGCCCGCGGCCATTCCGCCGGCCGCGGGTTCACGTGCTCGTAGTAGGGAAGCTTCGCGTTCGGGTCGGGGACGAGCTTCCGGTGACGGGGTGCGGGATGCGCGGCGTCGGGTCGGGGCGAGCGCGCGAGGGATCCTCGCGGATCTCGTCCCAGGCGAGGACCGCGTCGCGGAGCTCGAGGGTGCCGGTGTCCTGGAGGAGCGGCTCGCGGGGCGTGCGGCCGCCGTGGTGCTCGCGCCAGAACTGGTGGTAGCCGATCCAGAGGGTCAGCTCGGCGATCTCGCGGGCCCAGGGCTTGATCTCGATCCCGTGGAATTGCCAGGGGCCGACCTCGTCGACGACGAGCTCGGGCTGGCCGGTGAGGTCGGCGATGGCGCTCAGGACCTCGGCCTCGA
>VSDC01000143.1:0-6008 GCA_047459275.1 Gemmatimonadota bacterium | reverse complement strand
GACGCGACCGGCCTGGCCCGCGTCTACGTCAAGCCGGGACAGTGGTGGGTGCACGCGCGCTACGAGCTCCCGTACACCGAGCTGTACTGGAACATACCGGTCGAGGTGAAGCGCGGTGAACCGGTCCAGATCAAGCTCAACCGGGAGACGGCGGAAGTTCGTCGCAGGCTCTGAGCGCGGCGGTATGACGATGGAGTAGTGCTGACAGCGGCCGGCCCGACCCTCGGGCCGGCCGTATTGCCAATGTGACCCGGGATTGGAGCTCGGACGGAGATGGCAACGACACGCGAAGCGGTGGAATCCGCGGCGGCGCTCACGCTCGAGATCGACGGTGACGGCGTCGCCTGGCTCGTCTTCGATCGGCCCGAGTCGAAGGTCAACATCCTCTCGTCCGACGTGATGCGTCGGCTGGACGGACTCCTGGCAGAAGTGGAGGAGCACGCCCGGATCGGGCGAGTCAAGGCGCTCGTGGTGAAGAGCGGCAAACCGGGCTCGTTCATCGCAGGCGCGAACGTGGAGGAGATCGCTGGCATCACGGACCCGGCGGAGGCGGAAGAAGGGTCGCGGTTGGGGCAGGAGGTGTTCCGCCGCATCGAGCGCCTGCCGATCCCGAGCATCGCCTCGATCGACGGAATCTGCCTCGGCGGCGGCGCCGAGCTCGCTCTCGCGTGCACGTACCGGATCGCCAGCGACCGTTCGGAGACGAAGATCGGGTTCCCGGAGGTCCGCCTCGGGATCATCCCCGGCTGGGGCGGGACCACGCGCCTTCCCCGGCTGGTCGGGCTGCGGACGGCGATCGAGATGATCGTGACGGGGAAGACGATCAACGCGAAGCGCGCGCTCCGGATCGGCTTCGTGGACGAGGTCGTCCCGGCTCCGATCCTGGACGAGCGAACCCGACGCTTCGCGTGGGAGCGGATCGACCGCGGTCCGCGCAGGCCGGAAGCGCGTCGGAGTCTGGGCGCTCGCCTGCTGGAGGACACGGCGCCGGGTCGCCGCCTCCTTCTCTGGCAGGCCCGCAAGCAGGTGCTCCGGGAAACGAAGGGGCACTACCCCGCCCCTCTCGCCGCTCTCGACGTGCTGGCCCGGACCCTCGCGCTCCCGCTCGACGAGGCCTTCGCCCTCGAGGCCCGGACCGTCGGCCGCCTCGTCGTCTCGGAGGTCAGCAAGAATCTGATCCACGTCTTCTTCCTCATGGAGGGGGCGAAGAAGGCGGCGCCGGCCGTCGAGCCGAGGCCGGTGGAACGCGTGGGCGTCCTCGGCGCCGGCGTGATGGGCGGTGGGATCGCGCAGCTCCTCGCATACCGTGGCATACCGGTCCGGCTCAAGGATATCAGGGCGGAGGCAATCTCCCTCGGTCTGCGCCACGCCCGCCAGATCTTCGAGCGCTCGGTACGTCGCGGCCGGATGACGCGGAAGGAGGTCGAGCAGGCGATGACCCGGATCTCGCCCACGCTCGACTATTCCGGATTCGGCGCGACCGACGTCGTCATCGAGGCCGTGGTCGAGCGGATGGACGTGAAGAAGCAGGTGCTCGCCGAGGTCGAAGAGCACCTGCCGCCGACCGCCGTCCTCGCCTCCAACACGTCTGCGCTCTCGATCACCGAGATGGCCAACGGACTGCGCCGCCCCGAGAACGTCTGCGGCATGCACTTCTTCAACCCGGTCCACCGCATGCCGTTGGTCGAGATCGTGCGCGGTGCAGCGACCTCGGACGAAACCCTCGCGACGGTCTTCGCCCTGGCTCGCCGGCTCGACAAGACGCCGGTCATCGTCAACGACGGCCCGGGCTTCCTCGTCAACCGGCTCCTCGCCCCGTACCTGAACGAGGCCGGCTGGCTCCTCTCCGAGGGCGCGCGCATCGAGGACGTCGATCGCACGCTCCTGGACTTCGGGATGCCGATGGGGCCGTTCCGCCTGCTGGACGAGGTGGGGCTGGACGTGTCGCGCCACGTCGCCGGGATCCTCTACGAGGCCTTCGGCGACCGCATGCGGCCGGCGCCCGCGCTGGTGAAACTTGCGGAGACCGCCCGACTGGGGAAGAAAGGCGGCCGCGGCTTCTACCTCTTCGAGGGCGACCGCGAGAAGGGCGTCGACGAATCGATCTACGCCGAGCTCGGGGATGCGGTGCCCGCCGAGCGCCGGACCATCGCGAGGGACGTCATCCAGGAACGCTGCGTCCTCGTCATGATCAACGAGGCCGCGCGGGCGCTCGAGGATGGGATCGTCTCGGAGCCGGGCGCCGTCGACCTTGCCATGATCACGGGGACGGGCTTCCCGCCCTTCCGGGGCGGGCTGCTCCGCTACGCTGATGCCCTCGGGCTGCCGACGATCGTGGAGAAGCTCCAGGCGTACGAGCAGGAGCTGGGGGTCCGCTTCCAGCCGGCGCCGCTGCTCCGCGCACACGCCGAAGCCGGACGGGGGTTCTACGGCTGATCGTGACGGACGTCCGGATCCACTACCATCGCCCGCCCGATCGGTGCGAGGTCTACGTCCAGCGGCTGGTGGCCCGTACCGCGGACGTCGTGATCACCCTCAACGAGCGGACGCCGCTCGCCCGGCCCGTCACGGTCGACGGCCGGGTCATCCTCGAGGATGGCTCGCCCGTCGTCTGGTTCACCTTCCCCGGCGCCTGGTACGACATTGGCCGTTTCCACCTGGCGGACGGCACGTTCACGGGGTACTACGCCAACATCCTCACCCCCGTCCGGTTCCTGGACGGCGATGCGTGGGAAACGACGGACCTCTTCCTCGATGTCTGGCTGGACCCCGTACGCGGGCCGGCGCTCCTCGATGAGGACGAATTCCTCGAGGCGATCGACCGGGGCTGGATCGACTCGTCGACCGCCGCGGTCGCGCGCGCGGAAGCCGAGCGGATCCTGGAGCACGCCCGCGGGAACGCCTGGCCGCCGTCCCCGGTAGAGGATTGGACGCTCGACCGCGCCCGGCAGGCCGCGAACGCGTTAATGTAGAGTTGCCATGGTATCCTTATCCGGCACGGTCCAAAGCCTTCGCCGCGCACGCCCGAGGGTGCTCGCCGCGGTGCCGCGACCGGGCAAGGCGACGCCGCAACCGGGCAAGGTGATGGGGCGCCTGGGCAAGGTAACGCCGCGCCTGGGCCCTGCCCTCCTGCCCCTCGCCGTCGCCCTCTGCGCGGCGACGCCCCTCGCGGCGCAGGACACCAGCGTGATCGAACGCGCGGCGGCCAGCCGCGCACGGGGCGCGCACGATGCGCCGGTCCTGGTCTTCGAGATCGCCGACTTCCAGTGCCCCTACTGCGCGCGCTTCTCCCTGGACGTATTCCCGCGCCTCGACAGCGCCTACGTACGCTCGGGGAAGGTGCAGTGGGTCTTCGTGAACCTGCCGCTCACGTCGCTCCACCCACGGGCGTGGGCGGCCGCCGAGGCCGCCCTCTGCGCCGGCGGCGTCGCCGACGGTTTCTGGACCTTCCACGACCGGCTCTTCGCCGAGCAGTCGCAGTGGGCCGAGGCCGAGAACCCGCACGAGCTCTTCGTCCGCTACGCCCGCGAGGCGGGGATCCCGACCGAGCCGTTCGAAGCCTGCATCCTCGGCGACGACGTCGTCTCGCTCCTGCTCAAGGACGTCGTCTTCGCCGCCGCCGCCCGCGTGAGCGGGACGCCGACCTTCGTCATCGACCAGGAAACCGTCGTCGTCGGCCTCAAGAGCTTCGAGGAGTGGAGCGCCCTCCTCGACGAAGCGATCCGACGCAAAGCGGGGACGGACCAGCGTTGAAGCCGTCCGTCCCCGATTGCCGACCCTGATTGGTTGACACGTTGCGCGTCCGAGCGTCCCGGCCCGCTCACGCGGCGCCGCACGGCTCCGCCTCGCCTAATCGTCGTCCTCGTCTTCGCTCACGACGTACGCCACGACCAGGCGCCGGGCGTCCACGAAGAGCTCCCCCGTGACCGCGGGATCCTCGCGCAACGCGTCGATCAATCGTCCGTAGCGGCCTACCACCGCCGCCGGTATATGCACCGTCACCTCGTGAAACGAGCCCCGATCCGCGAACACCATACGGACGGGAACCCGGTCTCCGTTCTCCATTCTCTCACCGCCTCCCGGGACGGATCAACTCGAACAGCGTAGAGATGAAAATCAGCGTGGCGATCACCGCCGATGCGACGCACCAGCGGCACCACGCGCGGATCACGAACGCCTCGATCCCCGTCAGATACGCCGAGAAACCGAACGCGCCCGCTCCCAGGACGACCAGCACCAGGCCCAGCCGGCGATTCCCCCACAGCCCCGGACGCAGGCCCGCGAGCGACACGCCCAGCAGCAACCCGTACCCCGCCACTCCCCACGCCGGGACCGGAACACCCAGGAACACCGCCCACGGCGATGCCTGCACCGTGTCGCAACTCCCCGTGCCGCACACCAGCGTGCCGACCACACCCAGCTTGTGCAGCAGGAGGTACGTCGAAATGAAGACGCCGACGAGGGACAGGAGCGCGATCGTCATCCGATTGACCGGCGGCGACGACGCGCTGCTCTCCTCCGCCCTGACTTCCATCGGCGCCACCGAACTCAAGCGTCGCCCTCCCGGAGGATGGCCTCGATCGCCTCGACGATCGCGTTAAGACTCAGCGCATCCACACGCCGGTTGTTGACGATCAGCGTCGGCGTGGCCGCAATCCTCAGCTCTTCGCCGAGCCGCCGGTTCGCCGTCACCACATCCGCGTGCGCATCGCTCTTCAGACACGATTCGAAGGCGCCGCTGTCCAGACCCAGCTCCTTCGCATACTCCGTGAACGTCCCGATCGGCGCCGTCCGCGAGTACGACCACATCGACTGCCGGGCGAACACCAGGTCGTGGTAGTCCCAGTACCGCCCCTGGTCGGCCGCGCACCGGGCTGCACGTGCGGCAAGGAACGCGTGCGGGTGAATCTCCATCAGCGGGAAGTCGTAGTAGACGAAGTGCGCCTTCCCCGTGTCCACGAAGCGCTCCTTCAGCACCGGCTTGATCTGCATGGCGAAGCTCCGGCAGCCGGGGCACTGGAAGTCCCCGAACTCCACGATCTTCACCGGCGTCGAGGGGTCGCCGAGCACCTCCGGCTTGGCCAGCTCGTAGAGCTGCCGCGCGCTCGCCACCCCCTCGAGTTCCACGGGCTCCGTGGCCGCTTCTCCCCCACCTCCTAGCACCGCGTAGCCGAGTGCGGCGAGACCGCCGACCGCGACGACCGCCAGAACGATATAGAAGGTGCGCAGACTCGACCCGGCACCGGGACTCTTCTGGGCAGCCACCTTGCTTATCTCCTTGTGAACAAATCGTTTAATGATGCCCGCAATTCGAGGTCCGATCAAAAGATGGCGGAACCGCCATCCCGTTGCAACCCCTCGGGCGGGCCGATGGGAGAGGGTGATCGGCGCGTTGTTCGTCGCACTGATCGGCCTATGCTGTCGGCCCACCCCTGGAACGCGCCTTGCGTCAAATGTTTGTGCCCGCCGTGGGTGACGGCACCGGAGAAAGGAGCGCGGACCAAGGTGCACTGGGGTACGGAGCCGAATGGCGCGGGGTGGACCTGGTTCATTTGCATCGCGGCGGTCGGGCTCTTCCTGTGGGGGGTGGCAGAACTGATCGGGGTGGGAGGGAGCGGGGCCGAAATGGCGAGATCCGGGGGGGCGTTGCTCGATCTTGGGGCAAGGATACGGGACGACCCGGTCATCGAGCTTCACAGGCTCCTGCCGGATGCCACGGACGATCTCGGGCGGTCGGTGACGGTGGACGGTGCGGTGGTGGGCGAGGCGTCGCGCATGGGTTTCTGGATTCGGGACCTCCGTGACAACATTGTTTTCGTGGATGCCGAAGGCGGGACCCACGCCCCGGTCGAAACCGGCACCGAGGTCCGGGTGGTCGGCCGCGTGGCGCTTTTCGCGCCCGGCGAACAGGCGGACCGCCTGGAGCGTGCGGGGCTGGTGGTCCCGGCCACGGCGCGGGTGATCCGGGACGTGAAGGTCCAGCCGTTGCCGGGAGGGATCGAGGTCAT
>VSDC01000003.1:0-25382 GCA_047459275.1 Gemmatimonadota bacterium | reverse complement strand
TCCGGGAGGTCTTCGCCGACGAGCCGCGCGTCGAGGTCGCCGATTTCCAGGGGCTGCTGGTGGACTTCGCGCGCGAGCGCGGCGCATCCGTGATCGTCAGGGGCCTGCGGGCCGTGTCCGACTTCGAGTACGAGTTCCAGATGGCCCTCATGAACCGCCAGCTCATGCCCGGGATCGAGACGCTCTTCCTCGCGCCCGACGTGCGGTACTCCTTCCTGTCCGCCTCGCTGGTGCGCGAGATCGCCCTGCTCGGGGGCGAGGTGGGCGAGTTTGTCTCGCCGCTGGTGCGGGATCGGCTGGTCGCGAAGTACCGGGAGCGGAGCAGAACGTGAGCGCGTTCCTCGAGACCGTTTGCGCCCGCGCGGCCGCCGCCCGGAAGCGGATCGTGTTCCCGGAGGGCACCGACGAGCGCACGCTGGAGGCCGTGGCTCGCCTCCAGCGCCAAGAGCTCGTCTTCCCGATCGTTCTCGGCCCGCCGGACAAGATCCGGATGGCGCTCGCGGACCTGGGCGCGGACGCGGACGCGGTCGAGGTCGCGGACCCGTTCCGCGACCCGCGCCGCGATGAGCTCGCCGGGCTCCTCCACCAGCTCTGCGCCGAGCGGGGGATGACCCGCGCGGAGGCGGACGAGCGCGTGACGGATCCTCTCTACTTCGGCGCGCTCCTCGTGCGGAGGGGCGACGCGGACGGGGGCGTGGCGGGCGCGGTCCACGCCACCGCCGATGTGCTCCGCGCCGCGTTGCGCTGCATCGGCACGGCGCCCGGGATCCGGCGAGTGTCGTCCTCCTTTTACATGGTCGTGCCGCCGTTCCGCGGGCCGGACGAGGAGGTGCTCACCTTCACCGACGCCGGCGTCAACCCCGACCCGGACGCGCCCACGCTGGCCGACATCGCGCGGGCGGCCGTCGCCGACCGCCGCCGGATCGTGGGCGACGAGCCGCGCGTCGCGTTCCTCTCGTATTCGACGCGTGGGAGCGCCGAAGGGCCGAGCGTGACGAAGATGCGCGAGGCGTTCAAACGCTTCCGCGAGCTCGAGCCGGACGTGGTCGCGGACGGGGAGCTCCAGGCCGATGCCGCGTTGATCAGCGAGGTCGCCCGCCGCAAGGCGCCCGACTCGCCGCTCGACGGCAGGGCGAACGTGCTGGTCTTCCCCGACCTCGACGCAGGGAACATCGCCTACAAGCTCGTCCAGCGCCTGGCCGGCGCGACCGCGCTCGGACCCATCGTCCAGGGCTTCGCCCGGCCGTTCAACGACCTCTCGCGTGGGGCGAGCGCGGAGGACATTATCAATGTGGCGTGCATTACCGCGCTCCAGGCCTAGGCCGGTGCCGGCACCGAACTTGCCCGGCGAGCGGCCGGGCCACATACTTGCGACCACATTCGTGCCAACGGGGGAGCCATGAGCTTCATTGTCAACAAAGAGAACGACGTCACGATCATCGACGTAGAGGGCCAGCTCATCGTCGGGAACCGGCAGGAGCTCAAGGAGAAGGTGCTCCAGGAGCTGGAGAACGGCGGGCGCAAGTTCCTCATCGACTTCGCCCGGACGGGCTACATCGATTCATCGGGCCTCGGCGTGCTGGTCAGCCTGTCGAAGAAGATCCGTGAGCAGGGCGGCGAGCTTCGCCTGGCCAACCTGAACGAGGATCTGCGGACGCTGTTCGAGTTGACCAAGCTGGACACGCTGTTCCAGATCTCGAAGAGCCGCGACGAGGCGCTGTCGTCATTCTGACCTACCGCTTTTCCGCCACGGGCGTTAACTTCTCCAGGAGAGGAGCGGCCGTCCGTCACGGCCCGGCCGCCGGCGATCGGCGGCGTGACGGGACGGCCGGCCCTGGTCAGCGCCCGGACGAGCGGGCCCAATGCGGAATTCCATGTGCGCCGATATCGTACTGGAGCTGCCCAACGACCTGCGGGCGATCGAGCGCGCCGTCGACTACCTTCTCGCGCGGTGCAGCGAGGCGGGATTCGACTGCGAGGGCGTCGCCCTCAAGCTCCGCGTCGGCGTCACCGAGGCGTTGTCCAACGCGATGCTCTACGGCAACGCCCGCGATCCCAGGAAGCGGGTCCTCGTCGAGGCGAAGGTCGAGGCGGAGTCCGTCACGGTTCGCGTGACTGACGAAGGTCATGGCTTCGACCCCAACTCGCTCCCCGATCCCACACTCCCCTGCAATCTATCGCGGCCTGGCGGGCGCGGCATATTCCTCATCCGCACGCTCATGGACCGCGTCGAGTTCAACGAGCGCGGCAATTCCATCACGATGGTGCTCCATCGGGAACCATCCCGGGCCGAGGCGCAGTCGTGGGCGCGGTGATCGAACGCGCCCTCGATGAAGCCTTCCGGCTTCCCCAAGCCGCCTTCGGCGTCATCGACACGTTTGCGCGGGCGTACCCCGCGGCAAGGGTGTGGATCTGGCGCCGGGACGGAGAGCGCATCGAGCGCCTCTACCCGTTCGACACGCCATGCGACCGCGAGCCCTCCAAGGCCGCGGTCGTTCGGTCTATCGCACCCGGCGACTCGGGCCCGACGCTCGTCGTCGAGGTCGAGGGGGTGGAGGATGGCGGCGCCGCGGCCGAGCTGCTGGCCGAGGCGCTGGCGGCCGTGCTCCGTTACGAGGGGGAGGCGCGGTCGGCGGCCAGGGAGCTGAGCGAGCGCTACGAGGAGATCAACCTCCTCTACTCCATCAGCGAGGTCCTCGGCACCGTCCCGTCCTTCGACGCGGCGGTGCACCGCATCCTGAGCGACGTGGCCGACGTGCTCGCGGCCAAGCGCGCCTCGCTCTGGGTCCTGGATCCGGCCGAGCAGACGCTGCACCTGGCCGCCGCCGTGGGCGAGAAGGGGCTCAGCGGGCCGATCCCGATCGACGACCCGGACTCGGTCACGGCCCGCGTCTTCCGCGAGCGGCAGCCGCTCAACCTGGAGCGGGGGAAGGGGCTCCCCCGGACCACGACGATGGACCCGCGCCCCCAGGGGCAGGAGGCTTTCCTCTCGGTCCCGATCAACTTCACGCCGCGCAACGGGAAGACGCGTACGATCGGCGTGCTCACGCTGGTCGGCAGGCGGACCAACGTGCGCTTCACCGCGGGCGACGAGCGGCTGCTCACCGCGATCGCGAGCCAGGTCGGTGCGGCCCTCGAGACGCACCGCCTCATGGCCGAGAGCGTGCGGCGGGAAAGGCTCGAGCGCGAGCTGGAGCTGGCCCACAACCTCCAGCTCAAGCTGCTCCCCGATGCCTCCTGCTTCGAGGGGATCCACGTCGCCGCCCGATGTGTCCCTGCGGACTCGGTGGGCGGCGACTTCTACCACCTGTTCCGCCTCTCGGGCGACCGGTACGGCGTCATGATCGGCGACGTTTCGAGCCACGGCTTCTCGGCCGCGCTGATCATGGCCATGGTCATGAGCGCCGCCGCCATTTACGCCCAGGAGGCGGACCCGCCGGCGGAGGTGCTCCGGCGTCTGCACCGGGCGCTCATCGACGAGCTCGAGTCCACCGAGATGCATCTCTCGATCTTCTACGGCGTCGTCGACCCGGCGGCGGGGACGCTGCGCTACGCCAACGCCGGGCACCCGCACGCGTTCCGCATCGACGAGGAGGGGCGCGCCGAACGCCTCGGCGCGACGAGCCCGCCGCTGGGGACGAAGCCGGGCGAGGCGTTCGACGAGGGGGTCATCGAGTGGCGCTCCGGCTCCGACCTGCTCTGCCTCTTCACCGACGGCCTCTCCGATGCCTTCGCGCCGACGGGGGGCGTGGCGGGCGAGGCGCGGCTCCTGGCCGAGGTGGCCCGGATGCACGACCGCCCGCCGCGGGAGATCCTCGACCACCTGTTCCGAATCGCGGGGCGGGCCCGGCCGGCCGTCCCCCAGGACGACCGGACGGCCGTCCTCCTGAAGACCTGAGGCGATGCGTCGCGCCAAGCGCTCGCTGGGGCAGAACTTCCTCATCGACCCCAACATCCAGCGCAAGATCGTAGAGGCGGTCGACCCCGGCCCGAACGACGAAGTGCTCGAGATCGGGCCCGGCACCGGCGCGCTCACCCGCCACCTCGCCGGCGCGGTCCGTCGCCTCGTCGCCGTCGAGCTCGACGACCAGCTCGTGGCCGCGCTGCGCCAGGAGTTCGATGGCGCGCCCGGCGTGGAGATCGTGCACGGCAACGTCCTGGAGCAGGATCTGGCCGAGCTGGTCGAGGACGTCGCGGCCCTCAAGGTGGTTGGGAACATCCCGTACAACATCACCACGCCGCTGATCTTCTGGCTCCTGGAGCGGCCGGTGCGCCCCGCGCGCATCGTTCTGATGGTCCAGAAGGAGGTGGCGGATCGGATCATGGCGCAGCCGGGCGGGAAGGCGTACGGCGCGCTCTCGGTCGGCGTCCGCACGGTCGCGGAGGTCGAGCGACTCTTCACGGTCGGCCGCGGGGCGTTCCGCCCGGTCCCGGACGTGGATTCCGCCGTGATCCGGATCACGCCGTACCGGCCATCCCCGCTCTCGGCGGAAGAGGAGGCGGACGTGCGAGCGCTGAGCCGGACGGCCTTCGGCTGGCGCAGGAAGCAGCTCCAGAAGATCCTTCGCTCGGCGCCGGGGTACCGGCTGGACGCGGACGCCGTCGCCGCCGTCTGCCGCGAGGCGGGGGTCGAGCCGAGCGCCCGGCCCGAAACCCTCGATCCCGACACGTTCATCCGCCTTGCCCGCGCCCTCCGTGCCGCGGGGTACCCGACGGACCGCGCGGCCGCCAACGCGGAGGTAGAGTAGACGTCGTCCGCGGGACCCGAGAGGTCGATCGGACGTCCGCCGCACAACCCGACGGGACGCAACCGCATGCACACCCCGGAACACGTGGCCGCAGGCCAGGAACCGCGCGCTTCTCGCGCCGCCGTCGCAGGCTGGGTCCTCTACGACCTCGCCAACACGATCTTCTCGATGAACATCGCCTCGATGTTCCTCGCCCTCTGGGTCGTGAACGTCATGGGCGCGAGCGACACGGCGTGGAGCCTGGCCAACAGCCTGTCCATGGCCGTCATCTTCGTGGCATCGCCGTTCCTCGGCGCGCTCACGGATCAGGCGTCGCGGCGCATGCCGTTCCTGGTCGTCTCGACCCTCGTCTGCGTCGGCCTGACATTCTTCCTAGGGACCGAAGGGCTCGCCCCGTCCCTCGTCTTCTTCGGGATCGCCAATATCGCCTACCAGGCCGGGTTGCAGTTCTACGACGCGCTCCTCCCCGAGGTCAGCACGGAGGAGAACCGGGGCCGGATCGGCGGGATCGGGATCGGGGTCGGGTACCTGGGCGGGCTCGTCGGGATCCTCGTGGGCCGAGCGATCCTCGGCGACGTCGACGCGCTTCCGCACGACGCCCAGACCGACCGCTACGCCCTCGTCTTCCGGGTGACGGCGATCCTGTTCCTGCTGTTCGCGCTCCCGTGCTTCCTCTTCGTGCGGGAGCGGCGACGCGACCGGACGTTCTCGGTGGCGTCGGTGGGCGCCGCGGCCCGGCAGGTCGTCGAGACCGTTCGCACCGGCCGCCGGTTCCCGGGGCTGCTCCGCTTCCTCGTCGGCCGCGCCTTCTACGCCGACGCGGTCTACACGGTGATCGCGTTCCTCGGCGTCTACGTCACCAACGACGTCGGCTTCTCGACCGAGGAGGCGTCACTGGTGCTCGTCGTCGCCACCATCGCCGCCGTGGTGGGCGGGTTCGTCTGGGGCAAGGTCGTGGACCGGATCGGCCCGAAACGGGCGCTGGACCGGGTGCTGTTCACGTGGATGGCCGTCTTCGCCGCCACGGCGGCCTTCGGGTTCCTGGGCCTGCCGCCGGTCTTCTTCTGGCCGGTGCCCATCGTCGCGGGGATCGCCCTCGGCGGGACCTGGGCCGCGGACCGACCCTACATGCTGCGCCTCACGCCGCCGGACCGGATCGGCGAGTTCTACGGACTCTACGGCATGGTCGGCCGCTTCTCCGCCATCGCCGGCCCTCTCGCCTGGGCGTTCGTCGCCGACGTGCTGGGGCTGGGGCGCCCCGCCGCGGTGCTGACCCTCCTGGCCGGCGTCGCCCTCTCCTACTTCATCCTGCGCCCGGTCTCCGACGCGCGCCGCCGCTGGAGCGGCGAGGCGGTCGGACGGCTCGATGCGTCACACATAGCGGGATAGGCGGCATCACGCCGTTGGCGGCTGTGGCGGGACGATAGCGGCCGCGCCTCGCGTTCGGCAACGTTCGCGTGGCTTCCACCGGCGCCGGCGCGGTGCCGGCGCTGCCGCGTCTTGGATTGACGCCACTGGGGGGTGCGGGTAACTTGTTTGTGAAAGCATTCACAAGGACTCCTCCAGATCTTGCCGGTCCAGCAGTAGAGATGAAGAAGGTGGCGGAACCGACGGTCGCGCGGCTCTCGGTCTATCTGCGGGTGCTCGTCGAGCTCCTCGACAGCGGCGTGACGACGATCTCGAGCGACGAGCTGGCGCGACGGTCCGGGACGACGGCGGCGCAGGTAAGGAAGGACCTGTCGGCGTTCGGGACGTTCGGCAAGCGGGGGTTGGGGTACTCGGTGCAGGAGCTGGTCGACGCGCTGCGCTCGATCCTGGGGCTGCAGCGGACGTGGCGCGTGGCGCTGGTGGGCGCAGGGAAGATCGGCCAGGCGCTGTACGGCTACCAGGATTTCCGGCGGCAGGGCTTCCACATCGAGGCCGTCTTCGATTCGGACCCGGCCAAGATCGGTCAGCGGTGGGACGGGGTGGTGGTGCAGTCGGAGCGGGAGCTGGAGGCGGGACTGGCGGAGCGTGCGATCGACATCGTCATCGTCGCGGTTCCGGCGTCTGCGGCGCAGGAGGTGGTGGATCGGGTCGTGCGGGCCGGAGTGCGCGGGATCCTGAACTTCGCGCCTGTGCAGTTGCGGGTGCCTCCCGGTGTCGCCTTGAAGAACGTGAACATGGCCGTGGAGATGGAGGGGCTGTCCTTCGCGCTGGCCCGTGGGGCGGCGGGACGCCGCGGGGCGCCGACGGGTCGCACAGCGGAAGAGTGAGGTGCGGAATGAAGACCTCGAAGGTGCGCGTGACATCGGAGATCGGTCCGTTGCGCGGCGTGATCTGCCACACGCCGGGTGCGGAGCTGCTGGCGGTCACGCCATCGACGCGCGAGGACTTCCTGTACGACGATATCATCGACCTCGAGCTGGCTCGGAAGGAGCACCATCGGTTCAAGGCGATCCTGTCGCGCTTCTGTGAGGTGTACGAGGTCCGCGACCTGTTGGAGGAGATCGCGGACCTGCCGGAGGTGCGTCCGTTCCTGATCGAGCGGGTCATGGACGTGGCGCGATCGGAGCCGCTGGCGCGCCAGCTCCTGGAGATCCCGGCGGCGGAGCTGGTCTCGCTCTTCATCGAGGGGCGGGAGGCGGAGGAGGGGCCGCTGCAGGAGGTCCTGAACGCCGCGAGTTACGACCTGCCGCCGTTGCCCAATCTCTTCTTCACGCGCGACGCGGCGATGGTCGTGAACGAGGGCGTGATCATCGGGTCGATGAAGTACACGGCCCGGTGGACGGAAGAGATCCTGATGAAGGCCCTCTTCACGTACCATCCCATGCTGGGGAACAACGGGCTGATCTACGACGGGAGCGAGGAACGGCGGGCGGGCTACACGATCGAGGGCGGCGACGTGCACGTGCTGCGTCCCGACCTGGTGATGATGGGGCTGTCGCAGCGATCGAGCCCCGGCGCGTTCGATACGGTGGCGGAGAATCTGGTCCGGGCCGGGGTGAGGGACATCCTGGTTGTGGTGCTCCCGACGGATCGTGCGATGATCCATCTGGACATGATCTTCACCATGATCGATCGGGAGCGGTGCGTGATCTTCCCGCCCAGCTTCGTGGGCCCCGACCGGTGCGCGGTCCTGCACTACCGGGCCGGGCGGCGCGGGATGCGGGAGATGCCGAACCTGTTCGCGGCGCTGCGCGAGGTGGACCTCCCGCTCGAGCCGGTGTTCTGCGGCGGCAGCCGGCGGCTCCATCAGGAGCGGGAGCAGTGGTCGAGCGGGTGCAACTTCGTGGCGGTGCGGCCCGGGTTGATCCTCGGTTACTCGCGCAACGAGAAGACGTACGAAGAGCTCGAGCGCGAGGCGGGGTACCGGATCGTGAACTCGATCGACTTCCTGACCGGGGACGTCGAGATCGAGGACGACGAGAAGGCGGTCATCACGTTCGAGGGGGCGGAGCTGGTGCGGGGCGGAGGCGGCGCGCGCTGCATGACCCTGCCGATCTTGCGAGACGACATCTGGTGAACGGAGCGGGAAACGAAGTCGCGGCCGGGGCGGAGTCGCTGAGGTCGCTGGAGTACGTCGTCGTCGACGTGGAGACCACGGGGGGTGGTGCGGGGCGCGGGGACCGGGTCACCGAGATCGCGGCGATCCGTGTGCGGGGAACCGGCGAGGTCCTCGAGGAGTTCACGACGCTGGTGAACCCCGAGCGGCCGATTCCTCCGTTCATCACGCGGCTGACGAACATCACCGACGAGATGGTGCGGGATGCCCCGCGCTTCGGCGAGATCGCGGAGGAGGTGCGGCGGCTGCTCACGGGCGGGGTGTTCGTCGCGCACAACGTCGCCTTCGATTGGGCCTTCCTGCACCACGAATTGGAGCGGGCGACGGGCACTGGGCTGGAGGGTCGGCGTCTTTGCACCGTGAAGCTGGCCCGGCGGGTGGTGCCGGAGGTGGCCAGCCGCTCGCTGGGCGCGCTGTCGGAGTACTTCGGGATCGAGAACGACGCGCGGCACCGGGCCTTCGGGGATGCCCGCGCCACGGTCGAGATCCTGATGCGGCTCCTCGAGCGCGTCGAAGGGTACGAGATCAAGAGCTGGGCGGAGCTGGAGAAGCTCCTCGCGAGCCGGCGTCGCCGGCGCAAGAGGAGCGCGCTCCCGCGTTCGATCGAGAACATATGATGACGGTGAACGACCTGCCGCTGCGCCGCACGCGCGACCTGGGCCGGTTCCGCCTGCACGCGCTGGAGGCCGGCCTGCAGCGTCTCGACGGCGGCGCGATGTTCGGCGTGGTGCCGAAGCCGCTCTGGGAGCGTCGGATCGCCGCGGACGAGCGGAACCGCATCCCCCTGGCCATGCGGTGTCTCCTGGTCGAGACGCCGGATGCGCTGATCCTCATCGACAACGGCGCGGGGAACAAGGAAGACGCGAAGTTCGTCGACATCTACGGGATCGAGAACGCCGGCACGCCGACGCGGCTCGAGGACGCGATCCGGGACGCGGGCTTCTCTCCGGACGACGTCGACTACGTCATCGACACCCACCTGCATTTCGACCACGCGGGCGGAAACACCTTCCGTGACGAGGAGGGCCGGGTCCGGATCTCGTTCCCCCGCGCCCGCTACGTGGTCCAGCGCGGCGAGTGGGAGTGGGCGCACGTGCGCAACGAGCGGATCCGCGCGAGCTACCTGCCGGACAACTTCGATCCGGTCCACGAGGCCGGACTCTTCGACTTCGTCGAGGGCGAGCATGAGGTCGTGCCGGGGGTCCGGCTGGTGCCGACGCCGGGTCACACCCCGCACCATCAGTCGGTCGTCCTCACGTCAGAGGGGGACACGGCGTGCTTCCTGGCGGACCTCGTTCCGACGTCGGCGCACCTGCCGCTCCCGTGGATCATGGGATACGACGTCGAGCCGCTCGTAACGCTGGAGACCAAGCGGAAGATCCTGGGGCGCGCCAGAGAGGAGGGCTGGCTCCTCATCTTCGAGCACGACCCGCGGGTGCCGTGGGGTCGCCTCGCGCCGGAGGAGGAGCGGCCCACGCTGATCGAGGAGTAGGACCAGGCCCCTGGCCTGGAGCCGGATCGGGAAGTATCTTCCCCGGGCTCCGCTCGGGACCGTGGATGAGTTTGGCGAGAGTTATCGCAGGAGATAGATCATGGCAGACCCGGCACGCACACCGGTGATCATCGGCGCAGCGCGCACGCCGATCGGCCGCTTCCTCGGCGGGCTCGCTCCGCTGTCGGCGCCGGAGCTCGGGGGGATCGCGATCCGCGCGGCCATCGAACGTGCGGGGATCGACCCGGCCGAGATCGACGATGTCATCATGGGGAACGTGGTGTCCGCGGGGCTCGGGCAGGCGCCGGCGCGCCAGGCGGCGATCCGGGGCGGCGTGCCCGAGTCGGTCGGCGCCATGGCGGTCAGCCGCGTCTGCGGCTCCGGCCTCATGGCCGTCATGCTCGCGGCCCAGGCGATCCGCGCGGGCGATGCGCGCCTCATGGTGGCCGGCGGGATGGAGTCGATGTCCAACGCTCCCCACTATCTGCGCGGCTACCGGGACGGGATCAAGTTCGGCACGCAGCAGGTCGTGGACGGGCTGATCCACGACGGGTTGTGGTGCGCCTTCCACGAATGCCACATGGGCGGCCACGCCGAGTACACGGCGTGGAAGGCCGGGATCACGCGGGAGGAGGCGGACCGCTTCGCGCTGGAGTCGCACCGGAAGGCGATCGCGGCGATCGACGCCGGGAAGTTCCGTGAGGAGATCGTCCCGGTCGAGATCGAGAGCCGCAAGGGGAAGGTCGTGATCGACACGGACGAGCCGCCGCGTCGCGACACCTCGCTCGAGGCGCTGGCGAAGCTGAAGCCGGCGTTCCCGAACGACGCGCCGCCGGAGGTGACGAACCCTGTGGTGACGGCTGGGAACTCGCCCGGCCTGAACGATGGCGCCGCGGCCGTCGTGGTGGCGAGTGAAGAGTACGCGAAGGCGCACGGGCTGCCGATCCTGGCGCGGATCAACGCGTACGCGACGGGCGCGGTCGCGCCGCGGGAGCTCTTCTTCGCCCCGGTCCGCGCGGTCCGGCGCGTCATGGAGAAGGAAGGCACGACCATCGGCGACTACGACCTGATCGAGGCGAACGAGGCGTTCGCGGTCCAGGCGCTGGCCGATGGGAAGGAGCTGGGCTGGGACTGGGACCGGGTGAACGTACACGGTGGCGCGGTCGCGCTCGGGCATCCGATCGGCGCATCCGGCGCGCGGATCCTGACCACGCTCCTCTACGCTCTCAAGGATCGGAAGGCGAGCCGTGGCCTGGCCACGCTGTGCCTCGGCGGCGGCGATGCCGTGGCCCTCTCGGTGGAAAGGGTGTGACGATGACGAATCTGGTGCTTCAGCTCCGCAAGCTCTCGGGGATCGAGGTGGTCGCGAGCCGGGCCCACCGGCGCGTCATGGTGGTTGTCGCCTTCGCGCTGCTGACGGCGCTCAGCGCGTACGTGGCGGTGCCCATCCCCGGGACCCAGGTGCCGGTCACGCTTCAGACCCTGGTCGTCGTCCTCTCGGGCGCGCTCCTCGGGCCCGGGCTCGGCGCCGCCGCCCAGGCGACGTACCTCACGGCGGGGATGCTCGGCGCGCCGGTCTTCTCGGGCGGCGCGGCGGGGCTCGGCTGGCTCTTCGGTCCGACCGGCGGGTACTTGCTCGCGTTCCCGGCCGCGGCCGCGGTCGTGGGCGTGCTGGCCGGGCGCGGCGGAACCGGCGGTGTCCTCGCGGCGGCTCGCCTCGGCGTCGCGCTCCTGGCGGGCGTGTTCTTGATCTTCGCGGGCGGTGCGGCGCAGCTCGCGATCCTGACGGGCGACGCCGCGGCCGCCATTCGACTCGGCGTCGTGCCATTCCTCGTGGGCGAGGCGGCGAAACTCCTTGCGGCGCTCGCCATCGCCGCGAGGTTGCGCAATCGGACCCTCGAGCTGGTTTGACCGGCTCGAGGGTCTTCTGTCGATGGGTTCCGGCTGGCGATCGGTCCTCATCGCGGACGGCACGCTGCGGGCGCCCTGGAGGATCCTGCTCTTCCTGGGGCTCGGCTTCGTCCTGTACTTCGTGGCGGGCTTCGTCGCCCTGACGGTGGCCGAGCCGCCGGGTCTGGAGAAGGAAGCGCTCTTCTGGCAGGCGATCCCGCTCGCCGCGGCGCTCGGAGCCGGATGGATCCTCCTCGTCGCCGTGGACCGCAGACGGCCCGGCGCGCTGGGCTTCGCCTGGACGTCGCACACCGTCCGCGAGATCTGGGCGGGGTTGCTCATCGGCGGCGGGGCGCTCGCGATCGCGGTCGGCATCCTCGTCGCTGCGGGTTGGATCGGGTTCGGCCCGGACGAGGGGACCGCGGGGCTGTACGTTCGGACCCTGCTCGTCGACCTGGCGGCGTTCGCCGTGGCCGCGGCGTTCGAGGAGGCGGCGTTCCGCGGGTACCCGTTCCAGGTGCTGGTGCAGGCGATCGGCCCGATCGCGGCGACGCTCCTCGCCAGCGGGGCGTTCGCGGCCGCGCACGTCGCGAACCCGAACGCGAGCGCGCTCGGCCTGCTCAACATCTTCCTCGCCGGCGTGCTGCTCTCGGCCGCGTACCTCCGGACGCGGAGCCTGTGGTTCGCGACGGCGGTGCACGCCGGGTGGAACTGGGCGATGGCCTCGCTCTTCGATCTGCCGGTGAGCGGCCTCGCGTTCTTCGACACGCCGCTCTACGACGTGGAGGAGAGGGGGCCGGACTGGATCACGGGTGGCGTGTTCGGACCCGAGGGCGGGCTCGCCGCGACCGTCGCCTTCGCCCTGGCGCTGGTGGCGGTGCTTCGCTTCCCCGGACTGGACGAGGCGCCGGAGATGCGCGAGCTCGCGCCGCTTGTGGACCGGACGGCGGCCGCCTGAACACCTGGATAGGAGGGATTCGACCGTGGAAGTTCGGCGGGTGGCGGTGATCGGCGGAGGCACGATGGGCAACGGGATCGCCCACGTCTTCGCCCAGCACGGATACGAAACGGTCCTGGTCGACGTGACGGAGGACCGTCTCCAGCGTGCGATCGATACGATCGCCTCGAACCTGGATCGTCAGATCAAGAAGGGAACCCTGGAGCCGGCGGCGAAGGAGGCGACGCTGGGTCGCATCCGCACTTCGACGACGCTCGAGGCCGCGGCGGACGCCCAGCTCGTCGTCGAAGCGGTGCCGGAGAAGCTGGAGATGAAGGCCGAGATCTTCCGGGAGCTGGACGAGCGGACCGGCCCGGAAGCGATCCTCGCCTCGAATACTTCGTCGATCTCGATCACGGAGCTGGCCCGGACCACTCGTCGTCCCGAGCAGGTCATCGGGATGCACTTCATGAACCCCGTGCCCGTCATGCAGCTCGTGGAGGTGATCCGCGGTCTCCAGACCTCGGACGAGACCACGGCGACGGTCATGGAGCTGGCGCGGGCGCTCGGGAAGACGCCGGTCGAGGCGAACGACTTCCCGGGCTTCGTCTCGAACCGCATCCTCATGCCCATGATCAACGAGGCGATCTACTGCCTGATGGAGGGCGTGGCGGACGCGGAGGCCATCGACACCGTCATGAAGCTCGGGATGAACCACCCCATGGGCCCGCTCGCGCTCGCGGACCTGATCGGGCTGGACACCTGCCTGTCGATCATGGAGGTGCTGCACCGGGACCTGGGCGACGACAAGTACCGCCCGTGCCCGCTCCTGAGGAAGTACGTCGCCGCCGGATGGCTGGGCCGTAAGACGGGACGGGGCTTCTACAGCTACGCGTGATGGACGTGATGAGCGAAGAGCTGGAGCAGGTCCGATCCCTGGCGCGGGAATTCGCGGAGGCCGAGCTGCGGCCCCACGTCGAGGCGTGGGACCGCGAGCGTCGGCTCGATCCGGCGGTTCTCTCGCATCTGGCCGAGCTCGGGTTCTTCGGGATGCGCGTCCCCGAGGCGTACGGCGGGATGGAGTTCGACCTCCCGACGTACGTGGCGGTTCTCGAGGAGCTGGCGTGGGGCGAGCCCTCGGTCGCATTGACGGTCTCGGTCCACAGCGCGTTCGCGGTCGAGGCGATCCTGCGCCACGGCAGCGAGGCGCAGAAGGAGCGCTGGCTCGGCCCCCTCGCGTCCGGCGAGGTGATCGGTTGCTTCGCGCTCTCGGAGCCCGAGGCCGGCTCGGACCCGGCCGCGCTCCGGACGCAGGCCACCCGCGATGGCGATGGGTGGATCCTGGCCGGGACCAAGAAATGGGTGGCGAACGCGCGCGTTGCGGGGCTCGCCGTCGTCGTCGCGCGCGTCGACGACGGGATCGGCCTGTTCCTGGTCCCGACCGGCAGCGCGGGGTACGAGGTCGTCGGCGTCGAGCAGACGATGGGGTTGCGCCCCATCGAGGTCGCGACCGTCGAGTTGCGCGACGTGCGGCTCCCCGCCGACGCGGTCCTCGGCGACCCGGCACGCGGCTCCGACTACGTGGCGGAGTCGCTCGACCTCGGGCGTCTCGGCCTCGCCGCACTGGCGACCGGGATCGCCCGCGCCGCGCTCGAGCACGCCGTGCGCTACGCCGGCGAGCGCGAGCAGTTCGGCCAGAAGCTGAACACTTTCGAAGGCATCCAGTACAAGCTCGCGGACATGGCCACCCGGGTCGAGGCGGCCCGGGCGCTCGTCGGAGCCGCGGCGCTCGCGCCGTCGACCCGCTCCGCGGCCATGGCCAAGGTGTTCGCGAGCGAGACGGCCATGTGGGTGACGACCCAGGCCGTCCAGGTTTACGGTGGCTACGGCTACATGCGTGACTATCCCGTCGAGAAGCTCATGCGCGACGCCAAGGCCACCGAGATCTTCGAGGGCACCAACGAGATCCTGCGCGTCGCGATCGCGCGCGAGCTGTACCGCTCGTGACCGACGCGGGAACACCAATTGGGAGAGATCATGGAGATTTTCGAACGGATCGGCGAGTACGAGCACGAGCAGGTCATCTTCTGCTACGAGCCTGCCGCCGGATACAAAGGGATCATCGCCATCCACGACACGACCCTCGGCCCGGCGCTCGGCGGAACGCGCTTCTGGAACTACAAGTCGGACGAGGAAGCGCTGATCGACGTGCTCCGCCTCTCCCGCGGCATGACCTACAAGGCCGCTGTGACAGGACTCAACCTGGGCGGCGGGAAGGCCGTCATCATCGGCGATCCCAAGACGACTCGCCGCGAGGCGATCTTCCGTGCGCACGGGCGGTTCGTCGAGTCCCTCAAGGGCCGCTACATCACGGCCGAGGACGTGGGGACCAGCACCGAGGACATGGACTACGTCCACATGGAGACGGAGTACGTGACCGGCGTCTCCCACAAGAGCGGCGACCCCTCGCCCGTGACCGCCTACGGCACGTACCGGGGGATCAAGGCGTGCGCCAAGGAGCGCTACGGGAACGATTCCCTCGACGGGATGCGCATCGCCGTCCAGGGGCTCGGCCACGTCGGCTACCACCTCTGCCGGTACCTGGCCGAGGAGGGCGCCAAGCTGATCGTGACCGACATCGACGAGGAGCGGGTCCAGAAGGTGGTCCGTGACTTCGGCGCCGAGCCCGTCGGCCCGGACCGGATCTACAGCGTCGACGCCCAGGTCTTTGCGCCGTGCGCGCTGGGCGCCGTCATCAACGACGAGACGATCCCGCAGTTCAAGTTCGAGATCATCGCCGGCTCGGCCAACAACCAGCTCGCCGAGCCGCGGCACGGAGACGAGCTGGACAGGCGCGGCATCCTCTACGCGCCGGACTACGTGATCAACGCCGGCGGGCTGATCAACGTCTACGGCGAGCTGAACGGCTGGTCGCGCGATCGTGCGCAGCGCAAGGCGGGCGAGATCTACGACACGCTCACCCAGATCTTCGAGCTGGCCAAGGCGCAGGGGATCCCGACCTACCAGGCCGCGGACCGCGTCGCCGAGCTGCGCATCGAGCAGGTCGCGCAGATCCAGCGCACCTGGGTGTGAGGCCGAGAGCATGGACTTCCTGAAGACGTTCGATCCCGAGATCCACGACGCGATCGTCCGCGAGGTGGGCCGCCAGAACGAGTCGCTGGAGCTGATCGCCAGCGAGAACTTCGTCTCGCGCGCGGTCCTCGAGGCGATGGGGTCGGTGCTCACGAACAAGTACGCCGAGGGGTACCCGGGCCGACGCTACTACGGCGGTTGCGAGTGGGTGGACGTGGTCGAACAGCTCGCCATCGATCGCTGCAAGGAGCTCTTCGGCGCCGAGCACGCCAACGTGCAGCCGCACGCCGGCGCGCCGGCCAACATGGCGGCGTACATGGCGTTCCTGGAGCCGGGCGACAGGGTGCTCGGGATGAGCCTGACCCACGGCGGGCACCTCACGCACGGCTCGCCCGTGAACTTCAGCGGACGGCTGTACGAGGTTGCGGCCTACGGCGTCCGGGAGGACACGGGCAGGATCGACTACGACGAGGTGCGCGAAGTGGCGCGTCGCGTACGGCCGAAGCTGATCGTGGCCGGCGCGAGCGCCTACCCGCGCACGATCGACTTCGAGGCGTTCGCTTCGATCGCGAAGGAAGTCGACGCGATCCTGATGGTCGACATGGCGCACATCGCAGGGCTCGTCGCCGGCGGCGTGCACCCGAGCCCGGTCCCGCACGCGGACGTGGTGACGTCGACGACGCACAAGACGCTGCGGGGTCCGCGGGGTGGTTTCATCCTGAGCCGGGCGGAGCACGCGAAGGCGATCGACAAGCAGGTCTTCCCCGGCCTGCAGGGCGGGCCGCTGATGCACGTCATCGCGGCCAAGGCCGTCGCCTTCAAGGAAGCGCTCTCGCCGGAGTTCAAGGCGTACGCGCGGCAGATCGTCGCCAACGCGAAGGCGCTCGCCGAGGCGCTCCTGGAGCGCGGCGTCGAGCTGGTCAGCGGCGGGACGGACAACCACCTGCTGCTGGTCGACCTGCGCCATCGGGAGCTCACGGGGAAGGAGGCCGAGGAGGCCCTCGGCCGCGCGGGGATCACTGTGAACAAGAACACGGTCCCCGGCGAGGCGCGCTCGCCCTTCGTGACTTCGGGCGTGCGCATCGGCACGGCGGCGCTCACGACCCGCGGGATGCGCGAGGACGAGATGCGCCGGATCGGCGGTTGGATCGCCGATGTACTGGATGCGCCGAACGACGAGTCGGTGCTGCGCGCGGTGGCGAGCGGCGTTGCCGAGCTGTGCCGTGCCTTCCCGCTGTACGCGGACCTGGCGGAAGGGCACGCGGTGGTGGGCGCGTAGGCGGCGGGCGCCAGGCGGTGGCCGCTGCTGCCGCGGGCGCCCGGGTAGTGGGCGTCTGAGCCGCGGGCGCCCGGCGGCCGCCTGCGGCTGAGATTTTGCATGGATCGGAGCCGGCCGAATGGCCGGCTCTTTCGTTTCCAGCGTCCTCGTCGCACAGGCGGCCGATGTCGAACGATCAGCTCGCGAGCAGGACCGAGGCTGGACGCATCCCGGAGCGGCTGCCGGTCCTCCCGCTCGTGGGCGCGGTGGTCTTCCCGCACATCCTGGTCCCGCTGGCCGTGACCGAACCGCCGATGGTGAAAGCGGTGGGCGCGGCGGCAGTAGGGCACGGACGCGTCGCCCTGGTCACGGTGCGCCCCGGCCGGGAGCCCGTCGAGGCGACCGGCGTTCGGCCGGGCCGCGAGCCCGAGGTCGCCGAGGCGCCCGGCGGCCAGCCGCGGCGCGCCGAGCCGCCGGGCGTCGGATCGCCGGCCGCCGGGTCGCCGCGCGCCGAGTCGCCCTTCTACTCCGTCGGCACCCTCGGGCTGATCCTCCAGCACGTAGCCATGCCGGACGCGAGCCTGCGCGTCCTGATCCAGGGCCGCGCCCGTCTGCGGTTGTGGGACTTCCGTCAGGAGGACGGCATCTGGACGGCGGCGGCGGAGGAGCTGGTCCCCGCCGAAGACGACCCGCTCCGGGTCCAGGCGCTCCAACGCATCGTCGTCGGCCAGTTCGAGGAGATCGCCGCGCTGCTTCCCCAGGGCTCCGACGAGATCAAGCAGCTCCTGGCCCACATCACCGACGCCGACCACCTCGCCGACTTCATCGGCGCTCACCTCGCCCTCGACGTCGAGCGGAAGCAGCGGCTGCTCGAGGAGCCCAGCGTCGCCGGGCGGCTCGAGCGGCTCATCACGATCCTGCGGGAGGAGCAGAAGGTCCTCGAGTACGGCTCCGAGCTCCAGCAGAAGCTCAGGGAGGAGGTCGAGAAGACCCAGAAGGAGTTCTGGCTCCGCGAGCAGATGCGGGTCATCCAGCACGAGCTGGGCGAGAGCGGCGAGAGCGATGTGGAGATGTTCCGGCGCCGCATCGCGGCCGCGGGGATGCCGGACGAGGTGAGGGAACAGGCCGAGCGCGAGCTGCGGCGGCTGGAGCGCACCCTCGAGCAGGCGCCGGACTACCACATCATCCGCGGCTACCTCGAGTGGCTGGTCGAGATGCCGTGGTCGCGCGAGAGCGGAGGGACGATCGACCTCAAGCATGCGCGCGAGGTCCTCGACCGCGACCACTACGACCTGGACGAGGTCAAGGAGCGCCTCGTCGAGTTCCTGGCCGTCCGCAAGCTGAACCCGGAGCAGAAGGGGCCCATCCTCTGCTTCGTGGGTCCGCCCGGGGTGGGGAAGACGTCGCTCGGGCGCAGCATCGCGGAGGCGCTGGGGAGGGAGTTCGTCCGCGTCTCCCTCGGCGGGATCCGCGACGAGGCGGAGATTCGGGGTCACCGGCGGACGTACATCGGCGCGCTCCCCGGCCGGATCGTGCGTGGGATCCGCCAGGCGGGCGTGCGCGACCCGGTATTCATGCTCGACGAGATCGACAAGGTCGGCCAGGATTTCCGCGGCGATCCGACCGCCGCCCTCCTCGAGGTCCTCGACCCGGCGCAGAACCACACCTTCTCGGATCACTACCTGGAGGTGCCGTTCGACCTCTCGAGGGTCCTCTTCATCGCCACGGCGAACACCCTCGCCTCCGTGCCGCCCGCGCTCCAGGACCGGCTCGAGGTGCTCGAGCTGCCCGGATACACCGCGAGCGAGAAGTTCGAGATCGCCCGCCGCCACCAGATCCCGCGCCAGCTCGCTGCCGCCGGGCTCGAGCCCGGCTCGGTCGAGATCGAGGACGGCGCGTTGCGGCGCCTGATCGAGGGGTACACCCGGGAGGCCGGCGTTCGCGAGCTCGAGCGCCAGATCGCGCGGATCATGCGCAAGATCGCGCTGCGCCGCGTCGAGTCCGGCGACACGAGCACGGTGCGGATCACCGAGGCCAACCTGGAGGACTTCGCCGGCAAGCGCCGCTTCGAGCAGGAGCTCGCCGGCCGCCGGGACGAGGTGGGCACGGCGACGGCTCTGGCGTTCACGCCCGCCGGCGGCCAGATTCTCTTCGT
Source organism: Gemmatimonadota bacterium (assembly GCA_047459275.1). GTDB lineage: Bacteria > Gemmatimonadota > Gemmatimonadetes > Longimicrobiales > RSA9 > CALBZE01. The sequence goes on along the minus strand of VSDC01000003.1, from coordinate 6,265 downwards.
CGAGGCCGTCGCCGTCCCGGGAGGCGGCGACATCCACTTGACGGGCCACCTCGGCGACGTCATGAAAGAGTCGGCGCAGGCGGCCTACAGCTACGTTCGCGCCCACGCCGACCGGCTCGGCATCGCCCCGGACCGCTTCGCAGACCGCGACGTCCACATCCACGTTCCGGCGGGCGCCATGCCCAAGGACGGCCCCTCGGCCGGTGTGGCCATGGTCGTCGCTCTGGCCTCGCTCTTCTCCGGCCGACCCGTCCGACGCGACGTCGCCATGACCGGAGAGGTCACCCTGCGTGGCCACGTCCTGCCGGTCGGCGGCGCGAAGGAGAAGCTCATCGCCGCGGCACAGGCCGGGATCCGGACGGTCCTGCTGCCGAAACGGAACGAGCCGGACCTCGCCGAGGTACCCGAGGATGTGAAGAAGAACGTGCAACTCGTTCTGCTGGAAGATGTTGCGCAAGCGATCGAGCACGCGCTCACGGGCGGAATCGCCCGCGGCGACGATGCGATCCAACGGGCTGCATCCTGATCCCTTCGAGAGACGATGAGTCACGCCATCTTCGATGAAGAGGTGATGGAGCGCTTGCGGGAGCGAAACCCGCGCTACCACGAGATGGCCTACCTTTTCGTGCTCTCCGCGCTGCACCACGTCATCGAGCGGCTTCCGGAGCCGCGCCACATCAGCGGGCGCGAGCTGGCCGAAGGGATCCGCGACCTCGCGATCGAGCGCTTCGGCCCCATGGCGCGAACGGTGCTGGAGTACTGGGGTGTGCGGTCGACGCGCGACTTCGGCGACCTGGTCTTCGCGCTCGTGGATTGCGGCGTGCTCATCAAGCGGCCCGAGGACTCGCCCGAGGACTTCGTCGACGTCTTCGATTTCGAGCAGGCCTTCGAGCGGGATTATCCGTGGGGTGTCGATCTGAAGTGAGAGGGCGTGAGATGGGGCCGCACTGGTAGTCGCATGGCAAGATCCCTCGTTCTCGGCAACGGCCGATTCCTGATCAACTTCGACGATCTCTACCGAATCCGGGACATCTACTTCCCGCACATCGGGATCGAGAATCACACGGAGGGGCACCCCTTCCGCTTCGGTGTGTGGGTCGATGGCGCCACGCACTGGATCGACGAGACGTGGGATCGCGAGATCGGCTACCAGGAGGGGACGCTGGTCGGCGACGTCCTCCTGCGGCACCGCGGGCTGGGGATCGAGCTGCGCTGCCGTGACGCGGTGGACTTCGAGAGCGACGTCTTCTGCCGCGAGCTCCGCGTCCGCGACACACGAGGCGAGGCCCGGAGCGTGCGCATCTTCCTGCACCACGACTTCCACATCTCGGGGACGGACGTCGGCGACACGGCGCTCTACGACCCCGAGGTCGAGGTGATCATCCACTACAAGCGCGACCGCTACTTCCTGATCGGCGGCGGCACGGCGCCCGACTACCGGCTCTCGCGCTTCTCGACGGGGAAGAAGCGGGTCGGCGGCGCCGAGGGGACGTGGCGGGACGCGGAGGGCGACGGCATCCTGAGCTGCAACCCCATCGCCCAGGGCTCCGTCGATTCCACCGTCTCGATCGAGCTGGACGTGGAGCCGTCGGGCGAGAGGGTCGCCTACTACTGGATCGCGGCGGGCGAGCGCTACGGCGACGTCGTCGAGCTGTGCTCGATCGTCCGGGATGAAGGGCCGGCCACGCTGCTGGACCGGACGGGGAGCTACTGGCGCCTCTGGGTCGAGAAGCACGAGGTCGACAGCGGGCTCCCCGACCGGATGATCTCGCTCTACAAGACGAGCCTCCTCGTCATGCGCACGCACCTGGACGAGGGCGGGGCGCTCATCGCAGCGACGGATTCGGACATCACCCACATGGCGCGGGACACCTACGCGTACATGTGGCCGCGGGACGGGGCGTTCATCGCGGACGCGCTGAGCTGCGCGGGGTATCCGTCGCTGGCGCAGCGGTTCTTCGATTTCGCGGCTCGGCTGGTCAAGCGGGAAGGCTACTTCCTGCACAAGTACAACCCCGACCGCTCGCTGGCGTCCTCCTGGCACCCGTGGGTGGACTCGCGGGGGCGGAAGGTGCTCCCGATCCAGGAGGACGAGACGGCGCTCGTGCTCTGGGCGCTCTGGCGCCACTTCGAGCGCTACCGCGGGGTCGAGGAGGTCCAGCCGCTGTTCCGGTCCTTCATCGTGCGCGCGGCGGACTTCATGGCCGCGTACCGCGACCCGGAGACGGGGCTGCCGCTCCCTTCGTGGGATCTGTGGGAGGAGCGCCGCGGCGTGCTCACCTTCACCTGCGCGACCGTCTGGGCCGGGCTCGATGCTGCGGCGCGCTTCGCCCGCGCCTTCGGGGACGAGGAGCGGGCGGTCGAGTACGGGCGCGCGGCCGAGGAAGTGCGCCAGGGCGTGCTCCGCCACCTGTGGGACGAGGAGACGGGCCGGTTCCTGCGCATGCTCGTGCCGCCGGAGGACGAGGGCGGTCGGCCGGAGCGGGACACGACGCCCGACAGCTCGCTCTTCGGCCTTCACTTCCTCGGTTTCCTCGACGCCGCCGACCCGCGCCTGGTGGCCACGCTGGACGCCGTGGTCGGGGCGCTCACCGTTCGCACCGAAGTCGGTGGACTGGCCCGATACCGCGGAGATTATTATCATGCGGTCAGTCGGGACTGGGAGCGGGTGCCCGGGAACCCGTGGTTCATTGCGCAGTGCTGGCACGCGAGCTGGCGCATGGCCCGGGCGGGCACGCCGGACGAGCTCGACGCGGCCCTCGAGCCGCTCGAGTGGGTCGCGAACCATGCGACGTCGGGCGGGCTGCTCCCCGAGCAGCTCCACCCGTTCTCCGGCGCGCCGCTCTCCGTCAGTCCCCTGATCTGGAGCCACGCGGCGTACGTGTCCGCGGTCCAGGACTATCTGCTTCGCAGAGCAGCGTTTGCATCGTGTCCGACGTGCGGTGCCGCAAGGCCTTCCATGGAACGTGCCTTGCGCTGATGGCCGCACTCGTGGTGGTTGGTGATGGGGCCGGGCCGGGATGGGCTGCGGGCCCTCGGTGTCCCTACTGAGGGAGGGGGTTGAATGACGCCGGCAGAGCTGCAGTATCCCACGTGTCGCAAGTGTGGTGAGGGGACGATGCTACCGCTCTCCGACTACGGTCGCGACGGAGCGCCGATCACCTACAAGGCGTGGGTCTGCTCCAATCCGGATTGTGGCTTCAACATTCGGATTGACAACGGCGAGATCAGCTTCGGCCGCACGATCGGGCAGAGCTACAAGTAAGGACAACGGACCGGTCGGCCTCTGGTGACGGAGCGCGACGTCTTCGGCCGCGAGCATGTGGCCGTGTGGTCCGCCGCCGAGGCGGCGGCGCTCGACCGTGAGGCGCGCGAGCGCCACGGCGTCCCCGAGCGGGTGCTCATGGAGGATGCCGGCCGGTCTGCGGCTCTGATCCTGGACCGGCTCTACCCGCGGGGCCGGGTGGTGGCGGCGGTGGGGAGCGGAAACAACGGCGGTGACGCGCTGGTCCTGCTCCGGACGCTGCGGGCGTGGGGCAGGGAAGTGGCGGCGGTCGTCGCGGGCTCGCGAGAGCCAGATCCCGGTCTGACCCACGGTCACGACGTCCCGATACTCCCCTTCGAATCACATGCCGCGGCGTTCGCTGGCGCGGAGGTGCTGGTCGACGGCATCCTGGGGACCGGTGCATCCGGCGCGCCCAGGGGCCGGGCGGCGGAGGCGATCCGTGCGCTGAATGCGAGCGGCCGTCCGATCGTCGCGCTGGACCTCCCGTCGGGCGTGGACGCGACGACGGGGCAGGTTCCGGGGGAGGTCGTGTCGGCGGCGGTCACGGTCACGTTCGGCTGGCCGAAGCTGGGACTCTTCTTCCCGCCGGCGCGGTGGGCGTGCGGCCGGATCCTGGCCGTGGAGATCGGCTTCCCGCCGCTGGACCCGGAGCGCGAGCCGCCCGCGATGCTGATCACGCCGGCGTGGGCGGCGGCGAGGCTGCCGGCGCGGCGCCCGGACGCCCACAAGGGCTCGGTCGGCCGGGTGCTGATCGCCGGCGGCGGGTACGGGATGGCTGGCGCCGCGGCAACGGCGGTGCGCGCCGCGATGCGGGCGGGGGCGGGGTACGTGCGGCTCGCGGCGCCCGAGCTGAACCGCGAGGTGCTGCAGGCGCGGGTGCCGGAGGCGGTCTATGCCGACCTGGACGACGCGGGCGCGGTCCAGGCCGCGGCGGCGGCCGTCGATGCGGCGCTCATCGGCCCCGGCTTCGGGCGGGACGACGCCGCGCGGCATCGCCTCGCGCTCGTGCTGGAGGCGACGCGGGGCCTGCCCACCCTCCTCGATGCGGACGCTCTCACGCTCCTGGCCGAGGAGCCGGACCGGCTCTGCGACGTCGCCGCGGAGCGGCCGCTCCTCGTCACGCCGCACCCGGGCGAGATGGGCCGCCTGGTGCGGCGGGAAGCGGGCGAGATCGTGGCCGCGCCGCTGGACGCGGCCAGGGCCGCGGCGGAGAGGTTCGGGTGCGTCGTCCTGCTCAAGGGCGCGCCGTCGGTGGTGGCCGCGCCAGGCGCGCCGGTCCTGATCGCCACCCTGCACTCGTCCGACCTCGCGACGGCGGGGATGGGCGACCAGCTCGGCGGTGTGGCGGCCGCGTTCATGGCGGCGGGCGCGGCGCCCCGCGACGCCGCCGGGCTCGCGCTCCACTACTGCGGGCGCGCCGCGGACCTCGCGGCCCGCGGCCGCTCGCTCCTCCCCGACGACGTCTCCGAGGCCATGGACCGGGCGTTCGCCGACCCCGGCGCCGAGGCGCCTCCCCTCGGGTTCCCCTTCATCACGTTCGACCAGCCCCCAAGGTGGTGACGCCGACGCCGCTCGGGCCCGGGCCCGAGTTCGACCTGATCCGCCGGTTCCTTTCGCGCAGCCGGCAGAGCGGTCCGGACATCCTGGTCGGGCCGGGGGACGACTGCGCGGTACTGGAGGACGGCCGCATCGCGATCAGCGCCGACCTCTCCATCGAGGACGTGCACTTCCGGCGCGCGTGGCTGGGGCCCGAGGAGATCGGCCGCCGCGCCGCCGCGGCGGCGCTTAGCGACCTGGCCGCTATGGCCGCCTCGCCGGTCGGCGCCCTCGTCGCCCTCGGCGCGCCCGCTTCCGACGTGCCGGATTTCGCGGAGCGGTGCATGGCCGGCGCGACCGAGCTGCTGGAAGCGGAAGGCGCGCTCCTCCTCGGCGGCGACGTCGCCCGCTCGCCCGGCCCGCTCCTCCTCGACGTCGTCGTTCTCGGCCGCGTGGAGCGCCCGGTGCTCCGCTCCGGCGCCCGCCCGGGCGACGAGGTCTGGGTCACCGGCACGCTCGGCGCCGCCGCGGCCGCAGTGCGGTGCTGGGCCGCCGGCAAGGAGCCGCCGGCAAGGGCCAGGGAAGCGTTCGCCAGCCCGCGGCCGCGGATCCGGGAGGCGCTCTGGCTCGCCGAGCGCGATCTGCCCCGCGCCATGCTCGACCTCTCCGACGGCCTCGTCGGCGACGCCGCGCACCTCGCCGCCGCCGGCGGGGTCGGGATCCTCCTCGATGAGGAGCAGATCCCCGTGGACGGGGTAGCCATCGACGTCGCCGGCCGGGAAGGAGGGCTGGCGCTCGCGCTCGGCGGCGGTGAGGATTACGAGCTGTGCTTCGTCGCGACGCCCGGCGCCGTACAGGCCGTCGCGCGCGAGTTCGAGGACACGTTCGGCATCGCGCTCACTCGCGTCGGCGTCGTGCGCGAGGAGCCGGGGATCGCGCTTCGACGCGGCGATGGCTCCATCGCGCCGCCCGACGTCGAGGGGTACCGCCATTTCGCTGGAGGAGGTCGTTGATCCGTACCATCTGGGCGTACTCTGTCCTGGTTGTCGTTACAATCGTCCTTGCCACGGTCGTGATAGTCTGCGCGCTGCTCGGCGTCCGCGGCCGAGTCTACGACTGGGCCGGGCGCACGTGGGGACGCCTGATGCTGCGCGCCAGCGGTACGCCCCTTCACGTCGAGGGCCTGGAGAACATCAGCCCGGACCGGCCGCAGATCTTCGCGGCGAACCACGTGTCCTGGTTCGACGTGTGGGCGCTCGCCGCGGCGATCCCGAAGCGTTATCGCTTCGTCGCGAAGAAGGAGCTGGCCCGGATCCCGCTCTTCGGGCCCGCCTGGAAGGCCGCCGGCCACATCTCCATCGACAGGAGCGACCGCGCCTCGGCGATCAAGTCGCTCAACGAGGCCGGCCGGCTCCTCAAGCAGGACAACAGCTCCGTCATCAT
>VSDC01000142.1:0-6092 GCA_047459275.1 Gemmatimonadota bacterium | reverse complement strand
TCCAGTTCGACAAGGACGACCTGGACGCGGCGGGCGTGCCGAAGTTCGACTTCCTGGGGTTGGGCGGCCTGAGCGTGATCCGGCTGGCGTTCGACGCCATCGAGAAGCGGACGGGCGAGCGGCTGGAGATGTACTCGCTCCCCGTGGACGATCGGAGGACGTACGAGATGATCGCGCGGGGCGACACGGTCGGCACCTTCCAACTCGAGAGCCGGGCGCAGATCCAGTCGCTGCTGCACACGCAGCCGGAGCGGCTCTACGACCTGGTGGTGCAGGTGGCGCTGATCCGCCCGGGTCCGATCCAGGCGAAGTTCGTGGCGCCGTACACGCGGCGGCGCCGGGGGCTGGAGCCGGTGGAGTACCCGCACCCGGCGCTGGAGCCGATCCTGCGCCGCACGTACGGCGTGCCGCTCTTCCAGGAGCAGGCGATGGCGATCTCGATGACGCTGGGCGGCTTCAGCGCGGCGGAGGCCGACGAGCTGCGCCGGGCGATGGGGCATCAGAAGAAGCTGGCGCGGCTGCAGGCGACGCTGAAGAAGCTGCGGGACCGGATGGTGGGCCGTGGGGTGGCGCCGGAGGTGGCCGACCGGATCGTCGAAGACCTCGTCTCTTTCTCGAACTACGGCTTCCCGGAGAGCCACGCGTGGAGCTTCGCGCTGATCGCGTACGCGACGGCGTACCTGAAGGCGCATTATCCGGCCGAGTTCTTCATGGCGTTGCTGAACGCGTGGCCGATGGGGTTCTACGCGCCCTCCACGCTGGTGCATCAGGCGATACGGGACGGGGTGACGGTGCTGTCGCCGTGCCTGAAGCACGGCGCGTGGGATTGCACGTTGGAGCCGTGTGTGCCGGTGGAGGACGGTGTCGCGAGTGCGGACGGCGGCGCGGCCGGGAGGAACGGAGGGGCGCCGGCTTCACCGGCGGGACCGGCGGGTACGGAAGGTGGCCGGCGGGACATTCCGGCTCTCCGCATCGGCTGGAAGCACATTCGGGGCCTGGGCGAGCGGGCGCGGCAGGCGCTGCAGGCGGCCCGGGCGAAGGGGCCGTTCACGTCGATCGAGGACGTGGTGCGGCGTGCCCGGCTGACGCGTGCGGAGGCGTTGCACCTGGCCCGGGCGGGTGCCTTCGAGGCGTTCGAGCCGGGACGCTATCGAGCGGCGTGGGAGGCGCTGCGGGCGTCCGGAGACCTGCTCCCGCTCGCACCGGCGCACCGGGATGGAGGACGGGGCAGGGCAGGAGAGGCCGGTGGGAACGGGAGGAGCGGTGGAGCGGATGCGGCCGGCACGCCGTACGGCCCGTTGCCGTTCGACCCGCGAGAGCTCGAGGGCGACGAACTGATCTTCCTGGATTACCTGGCGACCGGCGTCAGTACGCGCGGGCACCCGATGCGCCATCTGCGCGCTCGGCTGGAGGCCGCGGGCGTGGTGGACAGCCGCGGGTTGGAGAGGCTGGAGGACGGAGAGTGCTGTGTGGTCGCGGGACTCGTCGTCGCCCGGCAGCATCCGGCGACCGCGAAAGGAACGGTGTTCGTGCTACTCGAGGACGAGCACGGGTTCATCAACGTGATCGTGCCTGCGCGGCTCTACGAGCGGAACCGCGAGGCGGTGAACTACTCCCCGTTCCTGCTCGTGGAGGGGATTTTCGAACGGGACGGCCGGGTGATGAACATCGTGGGTCGGCGCTTCCGCCGGCTCGATGCGCGGCCGATCGTCCATCGGTCGCGGGATTTCCGGTGAGGAGGGTGAGAGGATGGAACGTCCGATTCGCGGGCGGGGCGCCTCCGGGAACCCGCCGAACCGTTTCGAGACACTGTCCTACCTGCCGGATCCGGCGGCGCGCGACCCGGAGGATCCGGGGCCGAGCACCGTGCTCCTGCGCGATACCTCGAGGAGCATCATCGCCTACAACGATTCCCCGGACGTGGGATTTTCGGCGAGCATCAATCCGTACCGCGGGTGCGAGCACGGCTGCATCTACTGCTACGCGAGGCCGTTCCACGAATTTCTGGGTTTTTCCGCAGGGCTGGACTTCGAGACCAGGATCCTGGTGAAGGAGGACGCGCCGGAGCTGCTGCGTGCGGAGCTGTCGTCGCCGAGGTGGACGCCGCAGGTCATCGCCATGAGCGGGGTCACGGATCCGTACCAACCCGCCGAGCGACGGCTGCGCATCACGCGCCGGTGCCTGGAGGTCCTGGCGGAGTTTCGCAATCCCGTTGCGATCGTGACCAAGAACCACCTGGTCACTCGCGATGTGGACCTCTTGGCCGATCTGGCCGCAGATGGGGCGGCTCACGTGAACATTTCGGTGACGACGCTGCGAGAGGATCTCCGGCGAGTCATGGAGCCGCGTACCTCCACGCCGGCGCGGCGGCTGGCGGCGATCGAGACCCTGGCGGCGGCCGGCGTGCCGGTGCGGGTCATGGTCGCGCCGATCATCCCCGGGTTGAACGACGTGGAAGTACCATCGATCGTCGAAGCGGCTGCGTCTGCCGGCGCACAGGCAGCCACATGGATCCCGGTCCGCCTGCCGCACGCGGTCGCCGACCTCTTCCAGGCGTGGTTGAGCCAGCACTTCCCCGAGAGGAAGGAGAAGGTGCTGAACCGTATCCGCGCTGTACGCGGCGGGAAGCTCGACGAAACGCGCTTCGGCGAGCGGATGAGGGGGAGCGGGATCTTCGCCGAGCAGATCGGCAGGCTGTTCGACGCAGCGTGCCGTCGCGCGGGGATCGGGAGAGAGCTGCCGCCGCTCTCCACCGCCGCGTTCCGCCGCCCCGGCGAGGCGCAGCAGCTCGGCCTTTTCGATTCGCCCTAACTCGCCGCGACCAGTGCCCTCTGGTGGTCGATCAAGTCGAGGAATGCCGCGACGACGTCGGGGTCGAACTGTCGTCCGGCCTGCCGTCGCAGCTCGGCGAGGATGTCGTGCACCGGCCATGCGCGGCGGTACGGCCGGTCGTGGGAAAGGGCATCGTAGAAGTCGGCGACTGCCACGATGCGTGCCGCTAACGGGATATCCTCGCCGGCGAGGCCGTGGGGATAGCCGGTCCCGTCCCAGCGTTCATGGTGATGGAGTGCGATTTCCGCTGCCATGACGAGCGTCGGCACCCGACTGCCGGAGAGGATCTGGGCACCGATCGTGGTGTGAGTCCGCATGACCGCGGCTTCCTCAGCGGTCAACGGACCAGGCTTGAGGAGGATGTAATCGGGGATTCCGATCTTTCCGAGATCATGGAGCGGGGCGGCCCGGCGGATCGTCTGGACCGTCGTTTCGTCCAGTCCGAGCGCTCGGGCGAGGCGCGCCGCGTAAATGCCGACACGCTCGGTGTGGCGGCGTGTGCCGTCGTCGCGGTACTCGGCCGCCTTGGCCAGGCGCTCGAGGATCTCGACCCGCGCCTCATCCAGCTCGGCCGTGCGCTGACGAACCGCCTTCTCGAGCTGCTCGTTCTGCTCCGCGAGCTTGCGGTGCATGTGGCGCGTCTCGAGGAGATTGCGGACCCGGAGCAGGACCTCGGGCGTGTCGAACGGCTTCGTGAGGAAGTCGTTCGCGCCGCTGGAGAGCGCGCGCTGGCGCGTCCACGGGGACATGTCGCCGGTCACGACGAGGACGGGCAGGTAGGTATCCGGCGGGGTGAGCTCCCGGATCCGCTCGAGCACGCTGAACCCGTCCATGTCGGGCATGTGGAGATCGAGCACGACGAGATCGGGCTCGTCGACCGTGCACAGCGCGATCGCCTCGTGGGGAGACGTGGTGGTCACGACGTTCTTGTAGCCGCCGCGTTCCAGTATACGCCCGAGCAGGCGAATCACCGCCGGGTCGTCGTCCAGGACGACCACCTTCGATTGGCGCAGCGCATCATCGAACACCGGAGCCACCTTTACTTGCCGACGGTCCGAGCTCCTCGGAGCACTGATCGTACTGGCCACGGGCTGGTCGGTGAGCGCGAGCCGAGGAGCGGGTGTTAGAGCGTGATCCAAACCGAAACGACTCCTAAGCTGCTGGAATCGGATACCTTACGATAGCAGGACTGGGGGCGTGCCGAATCGCGTAGAGCGCGCCACCAGCCGGATCGACCGCGATCGAGATCGCCTCGGAATCGAGCCGGTAGACCCCCTTCAGCTCGCCCTGCCAATCGAACACGTGGATGTACTCTCCGAAATTCGCGACGCCCGGAAAGCCGCGTCGTGTCCGCCCGGAGAAGAGGGCGTAGATGCGATCATCCGTCGTCGCCAGATCGATGTATCCGAAGCGAAGGTCGTCGCCTGTCGCCATGACGGCCTCGCCGCGCCGATCGCGCACCTCGAACCTGGGCAAGAAGCCGAAGAGCGGCGTCGGCGCAGCGATCCGGGTTCCATCCGGGTCGTAGATCTCGATCACGTCGGCGTGACGCGTCGCCAGCACGAGCCGGGTGCGGCTCGGGTTCGCCTTCAACTTGCTCTGGAAGGCGTGCTGGCGGACGGGTATCGGCACGTTGTCGCTCCCCGGCGGTTCGGCCCCGACGCGCCGCAGCAGCCGGCCCTCCGCGTTGAAGAGCGCGAGGCGACCCGACGCGAAGAAGCCGACACCGACGACCATGGTGTCCAGCCATACCGGATCGAGCACCCGCGCGTCGGCATCGAGGCGGATCATTTCGACGACTGGGTTCTCGCCCCGGATGGCGAGGTCCAGGTCGATCCGGTTCAGGCGCAGGAGTGCAACGTCGTAAACCCAGAAGTCCAGGTCATCGCCCGGAACGCGCTCGATCGACCAGGTGCCGGAGAACTCGCCCGGGCCTTCGCCGCGACGGCCGAACCTCCGGACCAGCGCTCCATCCTCGCGCCGGACCACGGCGACCGCCGAGTCCGACGCCGCGTCCAGGATCACGAGGTTCGGCCCCACGACCTCGATCTGGGACGGGAGCGCAAGGAAGTCGGCATCCGTCACGGTCTCCGACGCCAACGCGATCGGATCGAACGGCGAGTGATCCATCTCGGGCGGCTCGCCGTAGCCGGACGCCGCGGGGGTGCAAGACGTGAAGACGCCGAGGAGAGCGCCGCCCAGGAGGGCGGCGCTCCCAAGGCGTTTGTTACACAGATCGATGCGAGGCGTCATACGTCACGCATCGGCGTCTGGGCGCGGCGCCTTGGCGGTTTCACTGGGAGTCACCCTGATGGTGCATTTTCCGCTAAGGCTATAGTAGTAATTGAGGGCATCCCCACAGAGCGAGGCGAGCTCCTTGCAGCAAGCACCATCGGCGCAGGCGTCGTTGATCTGCGCCTCCCCGCTGGTCGAAACGGACACCGGGACCATGGTCGCGATCGCGCCCAGACCGATCGCGATGCCGTACCTCTTGAGAGACTTGGCGGACAACATCGTCACCTCCTGGTTGAGGGAATCCTTGACGGTCGCCGAGGAGGCCGAGTCGCATCCTCGCGACCCGCACCCTTTCCGGGGCTCAGGGCGCATTGAGGTGGTGCGTCTCCGAGTTCGTGAGACTCGTTGCTTGGCGAATCGCCATTGCGAGCGACGAATGTCGATATCGGACAATTCCCGCCTGGTCGACAACGAAGAATTCGGGCATTGCCCAGTGGTCGAAGGCGGCTGCCACCTCCTGCTGCGGGTCGAAATACAGCTCAACGGATGGGCTCATTTCATTCCGCAGGTCGATCGCTTCGGCCCAGTTTCGACCGAGGTTGACTGCGACGATCCTGATCCCGTGACGGCGAAGGAGAACTGCGGATTGCTCGAGTTCCGGAAGCGCTTGTACCGACGGCGTTGTTTGCGGTGACCAGAATGCAACCAACGAGATCCCGCCGGTGAGCAGAGCTCCCGTGGTCACCCGCGTGCCGTTGACATCCACCAGCTTGAGATCGCTCGCGATCCTGCGGTAGGTGGCGTGGGGTGCCATAGAGGAGGCGAGAGCCTCACGGGCGCGATCGAGGGCGCTCGCCCATCCGTGCTCCCCGCTCCACGACCGACCGAGTGCGTGCGCATTGGCGACGCGCGAAGAGTCGGCGAGGGGGTCGATGGCGACCCGAGCGAGGAACTCCGTTGCCTCCGACATTCGCCCCGGCCGGGCAAGGACCTGGGCCAGGGTATCGAAGACGCCCCGGTTCCAG
>VSDC01000141.1:0-6112 GCA_047459275.1 Gemmatimonadota bacterium | reverse complement strand
GCGACGACGCGAGCGCTCCCGTTCGCCTCGGCGAACACCCACCCGCTCGAGTTCACCCTGACGACGGAATTGTCCGTGCTCGACCAGGCGACTTCCGCGCTCGCGATCACATTGCGGTTCCCGTCCCGGACGGTCGCTTCGAGCCGGATCGAGTCACCGAGGGCGGAGAAGGTATGCGATTTCCTCGAGAGCGAGATGGACGCCGGAGCCCCGGTCTGCGGACCGGTGGAAGGCTCGTCGTCGCCGCACCGGCGTCGGCCATGGCAGGCTGCTGCCGGGGAATCGCGCTACGTCACGCGCCCACGTACGCCGCCAGGTGCTGGCCGGTCAGCGTCGAGCGGCTTGCCACGAGCTCCGCGGGCGTGCCCTGGAAGACGATCCGCCCGCCGTTGTGGCCGGCACCGGACCCGAGGTCGATGATCCAGTCCGCGTGCGCCATGACCGCGAGGTGATGCTCGATCACGATGACCGACTTCCCGGAATCCACGAGGCGGTCGAGCAGACCGAGCAACTGTTCGACGTCGGCCAGGTGGAGTCCGTTGGTCGGTTCGTCAAGGATGTAGATTCCGCGATCCTCGCCCATGTGGGTCGCCAGCTTGAGCCGTTGCCTCTCGCCGCCGGACAACGTGGTGAGCGGCTGACCGAGGGTGACGTAGCCGAGCCCGACGTCCACGAGCCGGTCGAGGATTCTCACCGCCGCCGGCGTGCGCGCCTCGCCCGTGCCGAAGAACTCACGTGCCTCCGCCACCGACATCGCGAGCACTTCGTTGATGTCCTTGCCTCCGAGCTTGTACTCGAGCACCGACGGCTGGAACCGCTTCCCCTCGCAATCCTCGCACGAAACCTCCACCGTGGCCATGATCCCCAGGTCGGTGGAGATCACCCCGGCGCCGTTGCAGGTGGTGCAGGCGCCCTCCGAGTTCGCGCTGAACAGCGCCGGCTTCACGCCGTTCGCCTTCGCGAACGCCTTCCGGATCGGGTCGAGCAGCCCCGTGTACGTGGCCGGATTGCTCCGCCGCGACCCGCGGATCGGCGACTGGTCGATCGACACCACGCCCGCCGAGGCGGGAATGGAGCCGCGGATCAGCGAGCTCTTCCCCGAGCCGGCCACGCCCGTGACCACGACGAGCACACCGAGCGGGATGTCGACATCGACGTTCTTCAGATTGTGCTTCGTCGCGTTCCGGATCTCCACCTTGCCGGTGGGCTTGCGCACCGTCGGCTTCAGCGCGCCCCGGTCGTCGAGGTGCCGGCCGGTCAGCGTCCCGCTCGCCCGCAGCCCCTCGACCGTCCCCTCGAAGCAGACCATGCCCCCGGCCGCTCCGGCGCCGGGGCCGAGGTCGACCACGTGGTCCGCGATCTTGATCGTCTCGGGCTCGTGCTCCACCACGAGGACGGTGTTCCCCTTGTCCCGTAAGCGGAGCAACAGGTTGTTCATCCGCTGGACATCGTGCGGGTGAAGCCCCGCGGTGGGTTCGTCGAAGACGTAGGTGACGTCCGTGAGCGGCGAGCCGAGGTGGCGCACCATCTTGACGCGCTGCGTCTCACCGCCCGAGAGCGTGCCCATCGGCCGATCGAGGGAGAGGTAGCCCAGCCCGATCTCGACGAACGCGTCGAGGAGCTGCCGCAGTTTGTCGACCAGCGGCGCGACCGACGGCTCGTCGAGGCCGCGGAGCCATTCGGCCAGGTCGCTGATCTGCATCGCGCACACGTCGGCGATGTTGAGCCCCCTGATCCGCGAGGAGCGGGCGGTCTCGTTCAGCCGTGTGCCGTTGCAGTCCGGGCACGTGGTGAACGTCACCGCCCGCTCCACGAAGGCGCGGATGTGCGGCTGCAGCGCCTCGACGTCCTTGGACAGGTACGATTTCTGGATCTGCGGGATCAGCCCCTGATACGTCAGGTTGATCCCGTCGACCTTGATCTTCGTCGGCTCCCGGTAGAGCAGGTCGTGCAGCTCTCTCTCGCTGTAGTCCCGGATCGGCTTGTCGGGGTCGAAGAAGCCGCAGCCGCGGTAGATGCGGCCGTACCAGCCGTCCATGCCGTAGCCGGGGACCTTGATCGCGCCCTCGTTCAGCGGCTTGTCCTGGTCGTACAGCGCCGAGAGGTCGAAGTCGCTGATGGAGCCTAGCCCCTCGCAGCGCGGACACATCCCGCCGAGGCGGGTGAAGGTCACCTGCTCGGCCTTCTTGTTTCCGCGTTCGAAGGTGATCGAGCCGCTCGCCTTGACCGAGGGCACGTTGAAGGAGAACGCGCTGGGCGGGCCGATGCGCGGCTCGCCGAGTCGACTGAAGAGGATGCGCAGCATGGCGTAGGCATCCGTCACGGTGCCGACCGTGGAGCGCGCGTTGGCGCCGATCCGCTCCTGGTCCACGATGATCGCCGGCGTAAGCCCCTCCAGCACGTCCACGTCAGGCCGCGGGAGTGTCGGCATGAAGCCCTGCACGAACGTGCTGTAGGTTTCGTTCAGCAGCCGCTGCGACTCGGCGGCGATCGTGCCGAAGACCAGGGAGCTCTTGCCGGAGCCCGACACGCCGGTGAACACGGTGAGCCGGCGCTTGGGGATCTCGACGGTGATGTTCTTGAGGTTGTTCTCGCGCGCGCCCTGGACGCGAATCACGTCGTGGGCGTCGGCGGCGTGCGTCGGGCGGGACTGGGGCCGCGCCTTTGTCGTCGCCGTGCTCACGGTGCCTCCGTAGCGGTAGGAGCCGCGACCCTGGCCGCCGCACTCCGACGGTTGCGCATCCGCGAGGCGTACGGCAGGACGAACAGGTAGAGCCCGGTAATCAGGAGCAGGAACAGGGGAGGGAGGGGCGCGTACGTGACCCACGCGGGCGGATCGCCCGCCCCCATCCCCAGCGCGACGAAGTTCGCGACGACCGTCAGCGTGAAGACGATCGACAGCCAGCGATGCGTCTGCCGGACGACCCGGCTCAGACTCATGGCAGCCTCCGGTGCCGGTGTTGTTTTCAGTTCGCTTCCTCGACGCCGAACATCGCGGCGTACTCCCTGTGCAGGCGCTGGAACCCTGGGACGCCGAACGCGTCGGGACCCACGATGCGGCCGATCGGGGCGCCGCCGAGGAAGCGATCCAGGACGTCCAGGCAGAGGTGCCAGCCGGCCGCGCCCAAGGCGACCCAGCGGCGGCCGATCTGGGCCCAGAGCGTCAGGCGCGTGCCGCCTTCCACCGGCTCCAGCTCCCAGCGCAGGTTCCCGTCGCCCCACCTGAACTCGAGCAGCCGCGGCGCCTCGGCCCGGGCCACCGTCGTCTCGGTCACTTGGGGCTGTGGCGCTCCCACCGTCGTGAGCCTGACCGTGGCCCCCGCCGTACCGAGGCTGCGGTCGGCGTCGAACGGCGCCCATTCTCGCAGGTACTCCGGCTCGGTCAGCGCCCTCCAGACCTTGTCCGGCGGGTGCCTCAGCGCCCTGACCAGGATGAGCGTCCACCTGTCGCCCGCGCGTTCAACCCGGGCGTCGCGCGCGGGACCCAGCTCCAACTCGTCTCGTGCCGTCATCGTGCTCCCCTAGGAATCGTCCTGCCCCGTGCCCGGAGACCGCCCGGGCGGATCGTCCTCCATCTCGTCGAGCAGCCGCTCGAGCCGATCGACGTGCCGCGCCCAGATCGCGCGGTAGTGCTCGACCCAGTCGAAGAGCGGCTTCATCCCGCGCGGATCCACGCTGTAGTAGACGCGACGCCCCTCGCGCCGGGCGGTGACCAACCCGGCGCTCTTCAACACGGCGAGGTGCTGGGAGACCGCGGGCTGGGAGATGGAGAAGCGGGCCGTGATGTCCTTGACGGCCGCTTCGCCGCGGGAGAGCGCCTCGAAGATCGCTCGCCGGCTCGGATCCGCCAGCGCCTTGAATATCCTGTCCTCGTCCGGAACCGCGTCATGCATACGCCCCCAACGTATAAGTGGATACTTATAGCTTGTCAAGCGCCGCATCCGACGGGGGAGCACGGGCGCGAAACGGCGGCCGCCGGCTAGACCAGCCCTTCGCGCACGGCGCGGCTCACCGCGCCGGCCACGTTCCTCACGCGAAGCTTCCCGTAAATGCTGCGAATGTGGTTGCGAACCGTGTGGATGCTGATCCCGAGCTCGCTGGCGACCTGCTTGTAAGAGAGTCCCCGGACGAGGCAGCGAAGCACGTCGAGCTCCCGATCGGAGAGGTCGAGACGATCGGCCTGGCCGTGCGCCCGGCCCCGGGACTCGAAGTGACGAACGAGATCGAGGACGGTCCGGGCGATCCCGGCCGAGAGGGGTGATCCGCCGGCCACGACGGAGCGGAGCTGCTCGATGAGCTGGTCGCCGGAAATGTTCTTGACGAGGTAGCCGTCAGCGCCAGCGCATATGGCGTCGAGCACGGCGGCCCGGTCCTCGAAGACCGTCAGGACAACAATGGTCGCGGCGGGCAGGAGCTCCTTGATGCGGCGCGTGCATTCGACCCCGCCGAGCCGGGGCAGGTCCAGATCCATGAGGATCAGGTCCCAGGGCGGCACCTCGCCGCGGGCCAGCATCTCCTGGAGCTCCGCGAGAGCCCGGTCCGCGGCGTCGAAGGCCCGCACCAGCACGAAATCGCCGGAGTGTTGCAGGAGCATTTCGAGGCTCGACCGGTAGCGGGCGTCGTCCTCGATGGCGACCACTCGAAGCATCAACCCTCCTTCGGGCGGTCCGTCGTCCTGGCGGGGGTCATATTGCACGCAGGACGCCGTACCCGCTCTGGCATGAAAGTGCTACTGTGCCTCCAGGTTCCAGTCTCCGCCCACGCCACCGGCGGGGACCGCGGAGCGGTCGCGCGCCTTCCACCGGGCGTCCGTGGCGCCATCGCGCGTGCGCTTCGAACGTCGCCAGAGACGTAGCCGGAACCGGCCTTTGACGGGGAAGAGGAGTCGCATGCAGGTCCCGCCCCCGGGATTGGGGAGCCACTGGATCGAGGCGCCGATCTCTTCGGCCCGACGGCGCATTCCACGCAGGCCGCGGCCGCGCCGCGACGGATCGAACGCATCCGGCCCGAGGCCGACGCCGTCGTCGCATACTTCCATCTCCCACATCCCGCCGCGCTCATGCCAGGAGAGATAGACGTTGCGGGCGCGAGCGTGCCGGGCCGCGTTGTGGAGTGCCTCGAGCCCGATCAGGAGGATTTCGCGGCGTAGCGCAAGCGGCAGCTCGGAGGCCGGCCATTCAGCCGGAGCCGAGACGTGGAACTCGACGTCGTCGCCCGCGAAGAGGCGCTCCCCATGCTCGGCGAGGCGAGTGCCGAGCTCTTCGAGCGTCGCAGTGCGCGGGTCGAGGGACCAAACGATGTCGGCGAGCGCGCTTCCCAGATCACGGGCCGCCGCGGCGATCTCTTCGGCGATCCTGTTCCGCTGCTCGTCGTCGACCGTCCGGATGCGGAGCAGCCCGGCGAGGATGCCGATGCTGCCGAGGCCCGACCCGAGCTCGTCGTGGAGGTCCATGGCGATCCGGGTGCGCTGCCTCTCGAGCCCGACGAGGTAAGCGGTTCTCGCACGGACCACGCCCCATAGGACGCCGGCGAGCGTGAGCACGAAGAGCGCGTACGCCCACGGGGTCCGATACCAGGGTGGAAGGACGCGGAACTCGAACCTTGCCGGCTCTTCCGACCACCGGTTCCCGTCGAGCGACGCCCGCACCTCGGCTCTGTACTGGCCCGCCGGGAGGTCGACCCACCGGAACGAGGGCTGTCCTCGCGTCTCGACCCAGGGCTCGTACGGCGAGACCCGTACCTGGTAGCGGATCCGGCCGGGGTCCCGGAACGAAAGGGCCGAGAATCGGAGCTCCAGGCGGTTGCGGTCGGCGGGGAGCTCGAGGGCGCCTGCCAGGGGCAAGGGTTCTCCGTCGACGCGCGCGTCCACCAGCACGACCTTGGGCGGCTCGAACGATCGATCCCGCGCGGCGGGGGGCAGGTGCACCAGCCCGAGCGAAGTCGCGATCCAGATCGTGCCATCCTCGTCTTCGACGAGGTCGCCGCCGCGCCCGGCCGGGAGGCCGTTCCACGGCCCCGGACTCTCGAGGATCTCCCACCCCTCGGGACCGCCCGGCCGCACCCGGTGCAGGATTCCGTATCCAAGGATCCAGACGCCACCGGCAGGCGCGGG
>VSDC01000140.1:0-6127 GCA_047459275.1 Gemmatimonadota bacterium | reverse complement strand
GTCGAGGGGTGGAATCCGGACGAGCACGTAGCCGGCTGAACTGAGGCGACTTGGGGGTGTCGATGGCCGAGATGACGACGTCGGTGCCGACAGCGGAGCATGGCGCGTCGGCCTCGAGCCGAAGGCCGCGGTCCGCGGCAGCGCCGGGCCCGCAGAGGCGTACGCGCGAGGCGGTGCGAGCATCGGAGGCCGGTGGCCTCGTGCCCCGAGTCGCCCGGGGGCTCGTACGCCGGGTCGCCGGCGACGCCGGCGACCCGGGGTACGACGAGTTCGGGATGGTCCGCTCGGTCGTCGCCGACGCCGCAGGCGCCATCTACGTGGCCGACGTGCAGGCGAACGAGATCCGGGTGTTCGGCGCCGACGGCGCGCACCTGCGCACGATTGGGCGGAGCGGAGACGGCCCGGGCGAGTTCAACGCGCTCTACGCCCTGGCCTGGATCGGAGACACCCTCGCCGCCTTCGATCCCCGCAACGGTCGCATCAGCTTCCTCTCGCCGGAGGGCGACTGGCTCGGCTCCAGCCGGTACCTTCCCCTGACCGGCGATCCGATGACCGTCCGGTTCCACGCCGCGAGCGTGGACGAGGCGTACATCGTCGGCTATCTCCGGCGCGAGGACGGGAGTCGGATGATCTTCAATCGCGTGACCGCCGCCGGCATTGCCGATACGCTCGTGCCGCCGCCGTTGACGGGTTTCGGCCCAACGCCCGTGATCGTCTGTCCGCATCCCGACGGTGGGATCAGCTTCTTTTCCACGCCGTTCGCTCCGAGGCACGTCACCACGCCGGCGCCCGGAGGCATCCTGGCGACGGCGTGGAGCGCGGATTACCGCATCGCCTTCGTGATCGAGGCCGGGGACACCGTGCGCGTCCTCGAGCGCGACTACCGGCCGTTCCCGGTGACGGACGAGGAGTGGGAGGCGGGGATTGCGGACTATCGCCGGTTCCGGGAAGAAATGCCCGGCGTGCGCTGTGATCCTCCCGGCCCTTCCCGGCCGGATGCGAAGCCGGCGATCCGGCATCTCTTCTTCGACGCGGAAGGGCGGCTGTGGGTGGAACGATACGCTGCCGACGGCTTCGCCTATGACGTCTTCGACCGGGACGGTAGGCTCTTGGGCACGGTGGACGTCCCCGACCGCGACGAGCGCTTCCCGCCGTACGCACGCGCCGGCTGGCTCTATCAGGTCGAGACCGATGAGGTCGGCGTTCAGTACGTGGCCAGCTACAGAGTGGTCGGGCTCGACGGCGACGGTTGACCCATCGGCAGGACCCTGCGCACCCGCGTCCACAGGTAGCCGTTGGCCAGGATCCGGCCGCCGACCAGCCCGAGCATCGCTGCGCTCGCCCCGAAAACGTCGAACTGCCACCCGAGCAGGGTGAAGAGGACCGCGATCCCGACGACCTCGAAGACGCTGGCCGCGGTGATCTGCCGGGTGCGGCGGGCCTGGACGAGAACCCCTTGCTGGAAGGCGAGGAGCACGGTCAGCGCTGCGAGCGGCACCGAGATCCGTGTCGGCCATATCGCCAGGGTGGCCAGGGATTCGGGAAGCCCGGACACGTCTTTGAACCAGAGATCGGCGAGGGGTGTGAAGGTGACGAGTGCGAGGAGCCCGCTCAAGGCCAGGCCGAGGCCGACCCCGAAGCGCCGGAGCGGGACGATGTTCTCGAGACGCTTCCCCGAGAGGGCGATGACCACTTCCTGGAATGCGAGCCCGGGCGCGCGGAACAGGAACGACAGGGCATGGACGACGGGGAAGACCGCGAGCGATTCGATCGGGAGCACCGCCCGACCCATGAAGAACGTCAGCATGGGCTGCACGGTGAGCCCGATCAGCGATGTGAGGGCGAGGGGGAAGTAGAACCGCGCGATCTCGCCGTACCCCGACGCGGCGACCCGGCGTCGTAGTGCCCGGGCCGCGGCGCCCGTCCGTCGCAGCGCCGACTCGCCGCGTTCCACCAGCGTCCGGGCCGCGGCTTCGGCTCCCGCCACCTCCTCGCCGCCGGTCCCCGTCTCGGCGCCGCTCTCGGCCTCCGGCGAACCCGTCGGCTCGAGCATTGGGACTGCGGGGCGTGCCGGGCCGACCGTCAACCGCGCGATCACGCCGGCGGCCATCACCCGTGCCGCCGCCGCCTCGACCACCACGCCGGCCGAGAGTGCCAGCGCGCCGACCCAGGCGCCCGGGAGCGACGAGAGCGTATAGAGCGCCGTCGCCGTAGCCGCCATTGCGCCGAGGCGGAGCAGCGTCCCGTAGGCGACGAGGCGCGTCCGTCCCGCCCGGATCAGCAGCCCGTGGAGGAAGCGCCGGTACCCGATCGCCCCCGGCCACGGGAGCAAGAGCCAGAGTGCGCCGTACACCAGTCCGACGACCGGGTCCGGGAGTCCGAGCACGCCGACGGCGAGTGCGTTGAATACGGGAGGGATGAGCACCACCAGGACCAGCGCGGTGGCGCCGATGTTGAGCGCCGCCGAGAAGTTGCGCAGCCGCCGGTAGCTCTCCGCGTCTTCGACCAGAGCGGTCGATGCGCTCATGAGCATGATCACCGGCGACTCGAGGAGGATGGCGAACGCGAACGCCACGCCGTGCGCAGCGAGGTTGTGGGCGGGCTCGCCCATGCGGGCGATCACGGCGGCAAGGAACGGCCCTTCGACCGCCATCATCACCCACTGGAGCGCGAGCGGCGCCCAGAACAGGAGGATCGAACGCGACGACCTCGCCGTCGATCCCGGCCCCACGTCTTCCACCCTTGCCACCGATGTCCTGTCCACCGCTCGGCTCGACTCCTCCCGCGAACAGCGCCGAGTCAAGGATCTTCGCATGCCCGCCCGAGAAGGGCAAGGCATGCGCCCGATGGGCGGCATTGGCGGCCGGCGGAGGGGGGTGCCCAAGGGCCACGGCAGCTGCCCCGCGCCGGCGAGGACGCCAGTTGACGCATGTGCAACACTCGGCTAGCTTTGCCCGGCTATGAACGACGGACAGATTCGCGTCAGGTTCGCGCCGTCGCCGACCGGCTACCTCCACGTCGGCGGCGCCAGGACGGCGCTCTTCAACTGGTTGTTCGCGCGCCGCCACGGCGGCGTCTTCATTCTCCGCATCGAGGACACCGACCGGGAGCGCTCCAGCGAGGAGATGACCCGCGCCATCCTCGAGGGGATGGAGTGGCTCGGGCTCACCTGGGACGAGGGGCCGTACCACCAGGCCGATGGCTTCGAGCGCCATCGCCGGGATGCGCTCCGGCTCCTGGAGACCGGGCACGCCTACCGCTGCTTCTGCACGCCCGAGGAGCTCGCGGAGAAACGCGCACGCGCCGAAGGCGCCAAGGAGGCGTACCGGTACGACCGGACGTGCCTGCTGCGCGTGTCGCCCGAGGAAGCGGAGCGTCGCGCGGCCGCGGGGCAGCCTTTCACCATCCGCTTCAAGGTTCCCGAGGGCGTGACCGCCTGGGACGACGCTGTCCACGGCCGCCTCGAGTTCAACAACGCGGACATCGAGGACTTCATCATCCTCCGCTCCGACGGAACGCCGATCTACAACATGGCCGTCGTGAGCGACGACGCGGAGATGCGCATCACCCACGTCATCCGCGGCGACGACCACATCTCGAACACGCCCAAGCAGATCCTGCTCTACCGGGCCCTAGGCTACCGGGAGCCGATCTTTGCGCACGTCCCGATGATCCTGGGCCCCGACGGCAAGCGCCTGAGCAAGCGCCACGGCGCGACCGCGATAGGGGAGTACCGGAGCCAGGGGATCCTCCCCTGGGCGATGGTGAACTTCCTGGCGCTCCTCGGCTGGTCGCCGGACGACGATCGGGAGGTCATGAGCGTCGAAGAGCTGATCGAGCGCTTCTCCCTCGAGGGGATCAACAAGAAGAGCGCGATCTTCGACGTCCGGAAGCTCGAATGGTTGAACGGGCAGCACCTCAGTCTCGCGCCGGCGGAGCGGCTGGAGCCGATCGTTTCCGAAGAGCTCGTACGCAACGGCATCGCGAACGCCGACGTGCTTCGGGAGCGGCGTGACTGGTACCTCAAGCTGATCGACCTGCTCAAGGTCCGGGCCCGCGGCGTTGGCGACATCGTGCGTCAGGCCGTCCCGTACTTCGTGGAGCGCATCGAGTACGATGCCGAGGCCGTCCAGAAGCACTGGAAAGACCCGGCCGAAGTCCGGGCGCACCTGGCGGCGCTGCGCGAGCGATTCGCCACCGTCGATTCGTGGGACGAGACCACGCTCGAGGCTGCGCTGCGGGGGTTGGCCGACGAGCTCGGCATCGGCGCGGGGAAGCTGATCCACCCGCTCCGCGTGTCCGTGACCGGGATGGCCGTGTCCCCCGGGATCTTCGAGGTCCTCGTTGCCATGGGGCCCGAGCTCACCCTGCGTCGTCTGGATGCGGCGCTCGAGGCCCTCGACGCGCTCGCCCGTAAACCTTGACAGGTTCGGCGGACCGACCTAAACTGGCGCCAGGCCTCGGCCGAAGGACTCACAGTGAGGGGCGTGGGCCGGTCGATCGATGACGACACCGGCTGACACGCCCCGTTGTCGTTTCAACCACCTTCCGGCCCATGGCGGACCCGCCCATCAGGAGGCGAAGATGCCCGAGCCGCTGACCAAGCTCGAGCGCCGCATCCTCGACTACATCGTCGATTACCTCAGGCGCAACACCTACCAGCCGTCGATCCGCGAGATCGGTGGAAGGTTCAACATCAGGAGCACGAAGACGGTCTCGGAGCACCTGCAATCGCTCGCCGACAAGGGGTGGATCGAGCGCGATCCATCGAGGTCGCGGGGCGTGCGCCTGTTGGGATTGAACCTCTCCACGGAAACGGTCCCTATCCCGTACTATCCTAGCCTGTCCAGCCTGTCGAAGGCGGAGGCGGCCAAGGACTCGTTCGAGCTGGACCGCCGTCTGGCGACGGAGGCCGGCTCCTTCTTCTTGACCGTGGTGGACGGCGAGGGAATGGCGTCGGCCGGGATCCACCCGGGGGACATGCTCCTGGTGGAGCCGGTGACGGAGGACGAAGTCGAGGACGGGGACATCGTCGTCGCGAGGCTGGACGGGGAGTGCTCGCTCCAGCGCTACGTCGAGCGAGGCGGTGAGCGGGTCCTCGAGCCTGCCGACCCGGACTATCTGCCGATCCTCCTGCGTGAGCGCGACTGCGTCTTCGTCGGTCGTGTGGCGGCCATCTTCCGCCGGCTCCGCTTCGCGCAAGCGGCTGTGACCGCGGCCGCTGGTGAAGACGGGAGTGTCGCGAAGTAGAAATCCAACGTGAAGTGCGAATTCGCGCCGGCGCGTGCCGGGGACGACCTCTGGATGCAGAGGGCGATAGAGCAGGCGCGTGCCGCAGCCGCTGAAGAGGAGGTGCCCGTCGGCGCCGTGGTGGTCATCGGCGGCCGGCTGGTGGCCGAGGCTCGCAATCGCACCCGCACCTGGGACGATCCCACGGGGCACGCGGAGCTGGTCGCCGTGCGCCGGGCCGCGGAGCGATTGGGTCGGTGGGCGCTCCTCGACGCGACGGTCTACGTCACCCTCGAGCCGTGTGCGATGTGCGCGGGTGCGATGGTCCTGGCGCGCATCCGTCGGCTGGTCTACGCAGCATCGGACCCGAAAACCGGCATGTGCGGCTCGCTCGCCTGCATCGTCCAGGATCCGAGACTGAACCACCGTGTGGAGCTGACGCGGGGCGTGCTCGAGGAGGAAGCCGGGGAGCTGCTCCGTGCGTTCTTCCGGGCGCGGCGGTGATCTGCGTCCCTGGTGGATGGTGGCACTCGCGCCGACCCGCGGTCAGGGTCGCCCGGGCTCCGTGCTCCCGCGCACGAAGCGGCGCGCCACGGCCCTGGCGCTCGCACGTGCCTTGCAACGGCGGGTGGCAGGTCGGCAGCGTTGCACTGTCACGCCGGAGGAAGCGCCGTGTTCGGAGCCGTGGTCAATGCGGTCGGGTATGCAAGGAAGCCGAAAGCGACGTTCTTCATGATACACCCTGTCCGGGCGTTGAAGACCATGAAGTTCCGCCGCGAGGTGAAACATGCCTTCACCCCGCGCCGGATCGCGCTGGGGATCGGCGCCGCCGCGGTCGCGGTACCCCTCGGATACTGGCTCGGCAGGAGAATGGGATTGTGAGATAGCTCGGGATGGT
>VSDC01000139.1:0-6165 GCA_047459275.1 Gemmatimonadota bacterium | reverse complement strand
GGAAGCCGTACTCCCAGTTGATGTGCATCCCCTCGTGCGCCTCGCACTCGGTGATGACCATCACCGGCTCGGTCATCCCGTACCAGTTGAAGACCTTCTTCCCGAACGTCCGCTCGATCGTCTCGCGCTCGGTCGGGAGCAGCGTCTCCGACGAGGTGAAGATCCCCCGTAGCGCGTGGAACTTCTCCCGGACCGGGTACGCGTACTCGGCCAGCACCGTCACCGACGACGGGTACGCCTTGATGAAGAGCGGCTGGAACTTCAGGATCTCCTCGATGTAGCGCTCGCACGTCTCGGGCGAGAGGTGGTAGGCCGAGAAGAAGAGCGTGTTCTGGGCCCGATCGTAGCGCCACAGCGGCTCGCGATCCGACTCCGGCACGTAGCTCCGCAGCGCGACCATGCGGTCCCGCCAGCGGTACCCGGCCCACGACCAGTGGCGGAAGATGCACCCCGTGTCGAAGGCGACGTACCCCTCGTTGAGCCGCATCTTCATCGGCTCGCCCGTCGTCCCGCTGGTGGACGCCTCGATGCTGAAGCGGAGGAAGCGCCGGTCGATGAGCGCGTCCGCGTTCGCGCGGACCTGGTCCTTCGTCAGGATCGGCAGGCGCGCCAGGTCCTCGGGCCCGCGAAAGTCGACCCGCGGGTCGAAGCCGATGGCGTCGAACGCCTCGCGGTAGTGGCGCGTCCCCTCGTACGCGCGGACGAGCGTCGCCTTCAGGTGCCGCTCGATGTACTCGCGGCGCCGGTCCTCCGGCCAGTACGGCGTCCGGCTCAGGAAGCGCTTGTGGATCGTCCAGCCGTGAAGGCGCGCCGCCGCCTTGATCGCCTGCTTCATCCGCCCCCGAACTTCTCTTCCAGCGGCCCCAGAGTCCGCTTCGCGATCTCGTTGAGATACAACCGGTACAGCCGGTTCGCCACCGGCACCAGAGGACGTGGCACGCGGACGTAGGGTTTGATCCGGTAGTAGAGCGGCGCGTACTGGCGTCCCGACGAGCCCGGCCGCTGCGGCACGCCGAGCACCGTCACACGGCCGGGCTCCGCGAGCGCCCGTCGCACGCTCGTCTCCACATCCGTCTCGTAGGCGACGACGTTCACGCACTCGCCCACGTCCGCCTCGTAGTGCGCGTCGCTCCCGCCCACGACGGCGAGCCCGGTTCCGAGCAGCTCCTCCCGTGCACGCCGGTTCTCCTCCAGCGAGCACTTGGGGTTGAATATCTCGAAGGCGTGGGGGCCTCCCGCCACGCCTCCGAGGGCCGGGATCGAGTCCGGGGCCCCGCCCCCGTCACGTGCGCCAGCGCCGCTCGGGTCTGCACCCCTGTCCGGGCCAGACACCCCCTCCCTCAGCACCCCGTCCCGCCGCCGGAACGGGTGCGGCAGCACGCAGATCCCGCCCTGCCCGGCGATCTCGCGCACGGCGTCCGCCAGCGTGGTCGACCGGATCGCCTCCCGGAGGAAGAGCCCGATGACGTGCGACCCATCCTCCAGCGTCCGCTCCTCGCCCACGACGATTCGCGGGCCCACGTCCCGCCGCTCGGCGAACCGCCGGAACTCGACAGCGCCGTCGATCGTGTCGTGGTCCGTGATCGCGACCACGTCGATGCCCCGCCGCCGGGCGACCCGCACCAGCCCGTCGAAGGTGATGTGGCCGTCGTGAGAGGCGACGGTGTGGCAGTGCAGCTCGACACGGAGCGTGCGCGGCGCGGCCATCGGGTCGCGACTCCGGCTCAGTCGAGGCGC
Organism: Gemmatimonadota bacterium; assembly: GCA_047459275.1. Lineage (GTDB taxonomy): Bacteria > Gemmatimonadota > Gemmatimonadetes > Longimicrobiales > RSA9 > CALBZE01. The sequence goes on along the minus strand of VSDC01000139.1, from coordinate 4,428 downwards.
TCGGGCAGACCGGTCGCAAGCGAGCGCGCGGCGCGCAGCGTCGCCCGGCTCGAGTTCTCCAGTTCCGCGAGCGGGATCGGCGACGTCGCGCCCTCCCGCACCGCGCGCAGAAACGCTTCCAGCTCCGCCCGGTGCCCCTTGTCCTGACGCCCCTTCCAGCGCTCCCGCTTCGCGCCGTGCACCTCGGCGCTGCGGAAATCGTCGATCACCGCGCTCACGCCGCCCGCGAAGACCTCGACCCGCTCCTTCCCGCTCCGCGGGTTCCCCTTCGAGGTGTAGAGGATGCTCGCCACCGAGCCGTCGGCGCAGCGCAGCGTGACGACCACATTGTCCTGCAACGCCGCCGCCGGGTCCGGGCCCGTGATCCCCCGCGCGCTGACCTCGACCGCCGGCGAGCCGATCAGGTACAGCGCCAGGTCGATGAAATGGCACCCTTCGCCGATCAGCCGCCCGCCGCCGACCTCCGGGTCGTGTACCCAGGACGTGGGCGGGATGGCCCCGGCATTGACCCGGATCTGGACCACCCGCGCACCCGCGATCCGCGCGAGACGCTCCCGCACGAACTGCGTGGCCGGCGCGAAGCGGCGGTTGAAGCCCACCAGGAGCGGACCGCCCTGCGACGCCGCGCTCAGCACGTCGTCCAGCGACGCCTCGTCGAGCGCCAGCGGCTTCTCCACGAAGACCGCCTTCCCCGCCCGCAGCGCCTCCGCCGCTAGCCGAGCGTGCTCGTCGTGGCGCGTCGCGATCACGACCACGTGCGTCCCGGGGTCCGCCAGCACCTCGTCCGGGCTCGACGCCGCGTACGCGAACCCGTGCTTCTCGGCCGCCCCCCGCGCGGTGTACCCGCTCGCCGTCACCACGCCGCGGAACTCGACGCCCAGTCGCTTCAACGACGGGATCAGCACGTCCTGCGCGAAGTTCCCCGCGCCGATCAGCCCGACGCCGATGGGGCCGGTGATGGGCGCGCGAGATACGGCGGATGCCCCGGCGGCCACGCCTCGCGCGACGGCGTCGGAGGACACGACGTCGCCTGCGCCCGCGAGCCGCCCTCCCTGCACGCCCCGCTCCCCCCGGACCACGATCCGGCGCGGCTCTTCCGCCGCCTCCTCGGGGTACTCGAGCACCACGCCGAGCGCCGCCCGACCTTCCTCGCCCGTCAGCACCCCGTACGCCCGTTCGACCTCCGCGAACGGGAAGCGGTGGGTGATCAGTTCGTCCAGCCGCACGGCGCCGATCGAGACGAGGCGCAGGAACTCCGCCAGGTTGCGCCGCTCCGTCCAGCGCACGTAACCGACCGGGTAGTCGTGCCCCTTCTCCTCGTAGTCGGGGTCGTACCGACCCGGGCCGTACGAGCGCGATAGCCGGATCTCGAGCTCCTTCTCGTAGTAGGGCGAGCGCGGCGCGTGGATCGGGACCGCCCCCACCACCACGACCCGCGCCCGGTCGCGCGCGATCTCCCCCGCCAGCCGGATCGGGTCCTCGCTCGACGTCGCCGCCGTGATGATCACCGCATCCGCGCCGATCCCGCCGCTCAGCACCGCGACCCGCCCGGCAACGTCGTCCGACCGCAGCACCCCGACCGCGCCGTGCCGCTCGGCGAGCTTCACGCGCCCCGCGTCCACATCGATCCCGATCGGCTGCGCGCCCGCCGCCCTCAATAGCTGCACCGTGAGCTGACCCAGGATCCCGAGCCCGATCACGGCGACGGTCTCACCCAGCCGCACCTCGGCCTGCCGCACCCCCTGGAGCGCGATCGCGCCCAGCGTCGCGAAGGCGGCATGGTCGGACGGCACTCCCTCTGGGACCGGGACGACCAGGTTCTTGGGCACCCAAACCCGCTCGGCGTGGTTCGCGTACCCGGCCCCGGCGCACGCCACGAGCTGGCCCACCTCGATATCGTCGACCCCCGCCCCCACCGCCTCGACCACGCCCGCGCAACTGTACCCCAGCGGCGATGGCGCCGAGAGCCGGCTCCGCACCTTGCGATACGCGCTCGCGAGCCCTTCGCGCTTGATGGTGTCGATGACCTTCCGAACCTGGTCGGGGCGCTCGCGCGCCTTTCCCAGCAACGATTTGCGCCCCAGCTCGATCTTCGACCGCTCCGTCCCGATGCTGATCACGGAGTGGAGCGTCCGGACCAGGACGCCCCCCGGCCGCACCAGCGGCGCCGGGACGTCCACCAGCCGGATCGCACCCGTATCCAGCTCCTGGATGACTTGCTTCATTCCTCAACCATCGCGAGTTCCGACAGCGCCCGCAGCACCCACGCCTGCACCCACCGCATGTAGGGCAGCCGGTTCGTCCCGCGCCGCGTCTTCAGGTAGTGGTAGTGTCCGGCCGGGTCGCGCATCTCGCGCACGAGCCAGTCGGCCAGACGCTCCGCGATCCCTCGCGCCTCCGGGTCCCTTGCCCTCAGCTCGAGGAGCATCAGTATGGCATGCGCCACGGCGTGCGCATCGATCGGGTACGGTTGCCCCGCATGGAAGCCGACCGCGGGGCCGACGAGGAACGCACGCTTCCAGTAAGCCAGCCCGCGATCGACTGCCTCGTCGAACTCGTCCGTCCGGAGCGCGGCGCCGATGTCGCGCAGGGCGACGAGCACGTACCCGGTGTGGAAGCTGTCGACCCAGGCGTTCCGCGCCCCGAGCCCGTACGGCCACGACCCGTCGGGTCGCTGCGCCCGCGCGCTGAAGCGCGCCGCCCGGAGCGCATCTTCCGCGAGCGCGCCATCGTCGTCCGACGCCGCGAGCCGGGCCAGCAGCGACGCCGCGAGGAGGCTCGCGTTGTGGACGCCCCGCCGGTCGAGGGGCGTGTAGCTGAAGCAGAACGTTCCGTCCGGCCCCGGGATCCGGTTCAGCGCGCGCCGCACGAAGGTGCCGCCGCGTCGCGCGAGCTCCAACGCATCGTCCCAGCCGAACGCTTCCGCCGCGTCCAGCAGCGCGTGAGCGACGAAGGACGTCACCACCGACGACGGCGTCCCCGCCGGCGCGTGGAAGTCCCGGTTCGCCCAAGGGAACGGGTACCCCCACCCGGCCCCCTCCCACCCCGGCGTGACCGCTGAGGCCAACCAGTCGACGAGCCGCCGCGCATCCTCCCGGAACCGCGCGTCCCCGGTCGCCGCGTGCAGCCGCACGTACGAGGCGAGGACCAGGCCGATCCCCTTCGCGTTGCGTGCGGGCCTCACCCCGAGGAGCGGGCGGAGATCGATCCGGCTCCGCTTCCCGAGCTGCGTCCACGCCACGGCAAGCCACCGGTTGCCGAAGGTGAGCGCCTGGACGAGACGGCTCGAGAGGAGATCGTGAGGATCGTGGCCGGCGTGATCCCGCGCGCGCATCCAGTCGTCGAGCGCGAGCGCGGCCCGCAGCCAGGCGCCGCCCGGACGCTCCGACGCCGCGTCGGCCGGCGCAGCGTCACCGCCCGCGCGTGCTCCCCCGCGCCCGGAGAATTCCTCGCCGCCCCCGGCCGTGCCGCGCCACCCGGCCGCCTCAGCCCCTACCGCCACCGCCACGCCTCCCGCATCCGCTGCGCGAACACCGCCGACACGAACCACGTGTTCGTCACCAGGTAGCGCCGCCAGTAGCGCCGCGGGTCCTGGGCCAGCCGGTAGAGCCACTCGAGCCCCCGCCCTCGCGCCCACCGTGGCGCGTCCTTCTTGAGGCCCGCCAGCACATCGAAGCTCCCGCCCACGCCCAGCGCGACGGCCGCGCCGATCTCCGACCACGCGCTGTCGATCCAGTACTCCTGCAGGGGGCTCCCCATGGCGACGAAGAGGAGGTCCGGGCGCGCCGCGGCGATGTCGCGCCTGACCGCGCGATCGAGCTCCGAGTCCAGGTAGCCGTGGTGGTGCCCCGCGATCCGCAGCCCCGGCCGCTCGCGCCGCAGCCGCTCGACCAGCGCCGCGACGACTTCGGGCCGCGCGCCCAGGAAATATGCAGACCACCCGCGCCGGTCGCCCTCCTCCAGCAAGCGCGCCATCAACGTGATCCCGCCCACGTGGTGCAGCGTCGGCCGGCGCAGCCGCCGCGCCGCCCACACCGTCGCCCACTCGGGGACCACCAGCTCCGCGCGCTCGAGGATTCCGCGCAGCCGCGCATCCCGGCGCGCGAGCCAGGCCTTGTTCGCATTCGTGACGAGGATCCGGCACCGCGAGCCGGATTCGATCGCCTGCACCGCCCGCGTCACGGCCTCCTCCATCGTCACGGTGTCGACCGGCGAACCCAGGATCTCGATTCGCATCGCACTCGCCCGCATTTCACGATCACCGGCTCGGGCCACCACCGGCCACGGCCCGCCGAGCCCGCCCGGAAGGGGACCCCGCGGCGCCGCAGGCGCCGCCACCCGCCGCGCCGACGGCCGGTTCCGCCGGCGAGCGAAGCGAGCCGGCCGATCCCCGCCGGCCGAAAGCCGGCCGCCCCCGCCGCCCGCGGC
>VSDC01000138.1:0-6173 GCA_047459275.1 Gemmatimonadota bacterium | reverse complement strand
TCGCGCGAGATCCGGGCGAAGGTCCGCACGACATCTTCGACGCGTTTCACCGGCCGGAAGTTGGAGATGTGGATGACGATCTTCTCGTCCGGCGCGGCCAGCGCGTCCCTGCGGCAGGGCGTGCGGTCCCGGCGGTAGAGCTCCAGATCGACGAAGTTCGGGATGACCCGGATCGCGTCGGCCGGCACCCCGAAGTGCTCGACCGTCTCCCGCCGTAGGTACTCGGAGACCGCGGTGATCCCGTCCGACCGGGCGAGGGAGAATTCGGTGATCGGGCGGAACGAAGGGTCCTGGCCGACGAGAGTGATATCGGTGCCGTGAAGCGTCGTGATGACATGGAGTCCTTTGCCACCCAGCATCTCCTTGGCGATCCACGCCGACGTGGCGTGCGGGATCGCGTAGTGCACGTGGAGGATGTCGAGCCCGACGCGTACGGCCGTGGAGTGCATGGCCACGGCGAGGGCGAGCGAGTACGGCGGGTGGTCGAACAGCGGGTAGGACGGCATGTCGACTTCGTGGTAGTAGACGCGCTCCACGAAGAACGGCAGTCGGAACGGCTGAGCGTACGTGATGAAGTGAACCTCGTGGCCGCGCCGCGCGAGCTCCAACCCGAGCTCGGTGGCAACCACGCCGGAGCCGCCGTAGACGGGATAGCAGGTGATGCCGATCTTCAGAGGTCCTCCCTGTTCCAGATGTCCACGATCGTATCGACCAGCTCGGCGCGCGGGCGCGACGCATCGAGCCAGATGGCGCCCGGCGGGAGCTGGTGCCGGAACCACGTGAGCTGCCGGCGCGCGTAGCGCCTGGTCGCTCGTTGCGTCGCCTCGATGGCCTCCTCGAGGGACCACTCGCCGCGGAGGTACGCGACGAGCTCCGGGTACCCCGTCGCCACCATCCCCGGGTCGTCGAGGTCGTACCCGCGCTCGAGGAGGGCGCGCACCTCGTCGACCCACCCGGCCTCGATCATCTCCAGCACGCGGTCGTTGATCCGCCGATAGAGCTGCTCGCGCGGCAGCCAGAGCACGAAGATCAGGAGCGGGAGCGGGGGCGTCTCCGGCGGCGCGTGCCGGTGCCACCACGAGAGCGGGCGACCCGTGAGGAGCGCGACCTCGAGGGCGCGCGCGACGCGCTGGCGCCCGCCGCTCGCCTCGAGCGTCCTGGCGGTCGCCGGATCCAAATCCGCGAGCCAGCGCCGAAGTTTCTCCTCGGGCTGGCGCTCGAGCCAGCGCTTGAGGGCCTCCCGCGCTCTCTCGGGCATTTCGGGCTCGCGGAAGAGCGGGTGCGTGAGCGCCCGCAGGAAGAAACCGGTTCCGCCGACCAGGATTGGCGTGTGCCCGCGCGCCCGGATCTCCTCGATCCAGCGCCGCGCATCGCGCGCGAACCGGCCTGCACTGTAGCGCTCGTCCGGGTCGACCAGGTCCAACCCGTGGTGCGGCACGCGGGCCCGTTGGTCGGGCGTCACCTTCGCCGTGCCGATGTCCATCCCCCTGTAGACCTGGCGCGAATCCATGGAGATGATCTCGCCGTCGAGGCGTTCGGCCACATCGAGGGAGAGCGCAGTCTTCCCGGTCGCCGTCGGGCCCGTGATGACGAGTGCGACGGGCTTGCGCCCCTCCGTCGTGCCCGGGTCAGCCATGGCGCCCGAACCGCCGCTCGAGCTCCTCGAGGGAAAGCCGGATGATCGTCGGCCTGCCGTGCACGTCGTGCGAGGGGAGCTCGGTCGCGAACAACTGGTCGAACAACTCGGCCATCTCGGCCTGCGACAGGCGCTGACCGGCCTTGATCGCACCCTTGCACGCGAACGTCATGGCGATGCGCTCGTACTGGTTCTTGGCCGCCCGGGTCAACTCGCTCCCCTCCGCCAGCTCCGTGATCATCTCGCGCAGACACCGCTCGGCGTCGAAATAGGGGTGGGGCGTGGGAGCGGCGTGCACGATGATGGTGCGTCCGCCGAACGGCTCGATCTCGAAGCCGACGGCACGGAACAACGATGCCATGTCCTCGACGACCGCGTACTCGGCCGGGGAGAGGCGGAGCGTGAGGGGGAAGAGGAGCCGCTGGCTCGGCTGCCCTCCGTTCGAGAACCCGCGCATCATCGCCTCGAAGAGGATGCGCTCGTGGGCCGAGTGCTGGTCGATGATGAGGAGGCCGCTGCGAGTTTCCGCCAGGATGTACGTCTCGTGGACCTGCCAGAGGGCCGGGCGGTGACCGCTCGTGTTTACGGCCTCTCGACCGGCCGTCCCCCGGGCCGCCTCTTCCGCCGCGACGGAAACACCGCCGTCGCGGCCGGCCCCATCCGGCGGCGTGTCGGTCCCCTCCGCCGGCTCCTCCGGCTTCGCAGCGACGAAGAAGGCGAGCTGCTCCGGCGTGGCCGGCTTGTCCTCGGACTCCGGCGGCCGCGGCGGCCGGCGGAGCTGGGGGAGCAGTGGGCGCCGGTCCAGGGTGGCCGCGCTCTCGAGCGACCCCAGCGCCTCCCGCACCGCAGCCTCCACGGCATCGTGCACGCCCTGACGATCGCGGAAGCGGACCTCCGCCTTCGCGGGATGGACGTTGACGTCGACGCCGCCCGGCTCGACGTCGAGATAGAGGAACAGAGAGGGCCGCACCCCCAGCGGCACCGTCGTGCGGTATGCCCGCTCAGCCGCCTGCACCACCTCCCGGTCCCGGATCGGGCGCCCGCCGACGAAGAGGTACACCCTGCGCGGGCCGATCGATGCCGCGTCGGGCCGCTCGACGAGCCCCGCAATGCGCACCCCCTGCCCTGCGCGCGCGATGGGAATCAGCCGCGCAGCCGCGCTCTCGTCCCAGATGTCCGCGATCCGCGACGCGAGATCGGTCGTGGCGGGCAGCTCGAGGAGCGTGCGACCGTTCGACTCGAGTCGGAACGAGGTGGAGAGGTGCGCGAGGGCGAGCGTGATGACGACGTCGACCACGGCCCGCGTCTCCGCGGCGGCGCTCTTCAGGAATTTCGCCCGCGCCGGCACGTTGAAGAAGAGGTTGCGTGCGATGACCGTGGTTCCACCCTGGCGAGCACAGTCCTCGGCGCCTAGGATGCGTCCTCCCGAGACGCGGACCCGCGTGCCCACACCGCCGGGCTCCGCCGTCTCCAGCACGAGGTGGGACACCGATGCGATCGATGGGAGCGCTTCCCCCCGGAAGCCCAGCGTCTGCACCGAGAGCAGATCGGCCTCGCTCGAGATCTTGCTCGTCGCGTGGCGGTCCAGGGCGAGGAGCGCGTCCTCCCGGCTCATCCCGGTGCCATCGTCGGCGACCCGGATCTCGGTCTTCCCGCCGTTCTGTATCGAGATCTCGATCCGGGTGGCGGCGGCGTCGAGCGCATTCTCGACCAGCTCCTTCACCACGGAAGCCGGTCGCTCCACGACCTCGCCCGCCGCGATCTGATTCGCGAGATGATCCGGGAGAATCTGGATACGGCGTGCCATGCGCTGCGTTCTGTGCGTGGTCCGGGCGCCGTTGGGCCGGCGCCGTCCCCCGGCCCGAAAAGATAAGGGCCGACAACGTGAAAATCACGCCGCCGAGGCCGCCGAAGGCGTCGGCCGCGTCGGATCGGGCAGGCGGTAGAAGCGAGCTGCGTTCGCCGACGTGCGCGCCGCGACTGCCTCGAAGCTCTCGCCCCGGATGCGGGCGACGCCCTCCGCCACGTGGCGCACGAACGCCGGTTCGTTGCGACGGCCGCGCATCGGCACAGGCGCCAGGTAGGGGCTGTCCGTCTCGATCAGGAGCCGGTCGGACGGAACCGCGCGGACCATGTCCTCCGCATCGAAGTTCTTGAAGGTCACCACCCCGGAGAAGGACACGTACCAGCCCAGGTCCAGCGCCGTCTCGAGCAGGTCCCAGCCACCCGTGAAGCAGTGGAGGACGCCCTGGACGGCCTTGCCTGCCTCCCGGAGCACTGCGATGGTGTCCTCGTCCGCCGAGCGGGTGTGGACCACGACCGGCAGATCCAGCCCCGCGCCGAGCTCGAGGTGGCGCACGAACGCTCGCCGCTGGGCCTCGCGCGGGGCGTTGTCATAGTAGTAGTCGAGTCCCGTCTCTCCGAGTGCCACGACTTCGGCTCGGCCGGCGAGCTCCACGATACGATCGAAGATCCCCGCCGTGGCACGATCCGCCACGTGCGGATGCACCCCGACCGAGGCCCAGACTCCGTCGAATTGCGCGGCCAGGGCGACCGCGGCGTCCATGTCCTCCGGGTCCGCGCCCACGGTGACCATCCGGCCGACTCCGGCCTCACGCGCGCGCCCGACGACTGCCTCGACCTCCCCGATCAGCCGCTCGTCCGTCAGATGGCAGTGCGAATCGAACAGCATACCCCCTCTCATGCCGCGGGGGTCAGGGAACGGCGCCGCGGCGCCGTTCCCTGACCCCCGGATTCCGAACCGCGCCCCGTGCGCGTCTCAGACCATCGCTCCGGTCCTCACCGTCCGCGCCGGCGCGCTGGACTTCTGCTGCGGCTTCCAGCGCTCGGCGATCACCAACAACGCCGGGGACGCGATGAAGATCGACGAGTACGTGCCGACCAGGATCCCCACGAACATGATCAACGCGAGGTCGCGGACCGCCTCGCCGCCCAGCACGAACAGCGCCAGGAGCGTGACCAGCGTCGTTGCGCTCGTTATCACGGTCCGGGGGAGCGTCTCGTTGACCGATCGATTGAGGATGGTCGCGAGATCCTCCCGCCGGCCGGTCTTCTTCAGGTTCTCCCGCGCCCTGTCGAACACGATGATCTTGTCGTTGATCGAGTACCCGACGATGGTCAGCACCGCAGCGACGGTCGGGAGCAAGACCTCCATCTGGAACGCCGAGATCATCCCCAGCGTCACCAGGATGTCGTGTGCGACCGCGATGACCGCGGCCACGCCGAATCGCCACTCGAAACGGAAGGCGAGATACAATAGGATCCCGGCGAACGACAGCAGGATCGCGAACAAGGCCCGCTGCTGCAGCTCGCCGCCGATCTTCGGCCCGACCGCCTCCGTCCTGGTGACCGTGAAGCTGTCCGAACCGTACCTCTCGGCGAGCGTCTCGACGATCACCGCGCCGACCTCCCGGCCGCCCTCGGTGAAGTCGGGAGCGCGGACCAGGTACTCGTTCTCCGCACCGAACCGGGTGATCTCCGCACCCGGCACCACAGCCCCGAGGGTTTCCCGGAGCTCGCCGACCGAGGTCTCCTGGCGGAATTCGACCTGGACGATCGTGCCGCCCGTGAAGTCGACGCCGTAATTCAACCACGACCCCTTGTTGAACTGCCAGAAGAGGGCGGCAATGATCGAAAGCGCGATCGCGGCGCCGCTCGCTGCGTACGCCGCGCGGCGATGCCCGATGAAATCGAAGTTCGCGTTCGCGAAGAGTCGCATGCCGATCCTGACTCCGCGTCAAATGCTGATGGCTTCCACCGCCCGCTTCCGCTGCAGGTACAGCAGGAACAACGTGCGCGTGACGTAGACGGCCGCGAAGAACGAGGCGATGATCCCGATCGAGAGCGTCACGGCAAAGCCGCGGACCGGGCCCGTACCAACCTCGAACAGGATCAACGCCGTCATCAGCGTCGTGATGTTCGAGTCGACGATCGCCGACATTGCGTTCGAGAAACCTTCGTCCACTGCCATGCGGATGCTCCTGCCCGCCGCTAGCTCCTCCCGGATGCGCTCGAAGATCAGTACGTTCGCGTCCACGGCCATCCCGACGGAGAGAATGAGACCCGCTATCCCGGGCGCCGTGAGCGTGGCGTTGAGCGCGGCCATCCCGCCCAGCACGATGAGGGCGTACACGCCCAGGGCAAGGACGGCGAGCACACCGGCGAACCGGTAATAGGCGATCATGATGACCACCACCAGTGCCACGCCGACGATCCCGGCGATCTTACCCTTGGCGATCGAGTCGGCGCCGAGGGACGGCCCGACCGTGCGCTCCTCGATGATGTCGAGGGGCGCCGGGAGAGCGCCGGCGCGAAGGACGAGCGCGAGGTCGTTCGCTTCCTGGAGCGGGGCCTGGCCCATTTCGATCTGCCCCCGGCCGCCCGCGATCCGCTCGTTCACGACGGGAGCGCTGTACACCCTGTTGTCGAGCACGATGGCGATCCTGTCGCCCACGTGCTGCGCCGTCACGCGCTCGAACGTCCGCGCGCCGGTCCGGTTCAGCTCGAACGAGACGAT